>JAYVYH010000168.1:0-5733 GCA_043784385.1 Caulobacteraceae bacterium
CGCGACTGCGTCGCCCGCCATTGGTTTCGCTCCGCCTCGCCCCAGGGGGTTCCTGGAATTCCTATCGGATAGGCGATCGTGTCCATCATGGCTTTCATCAGGTGTCGTGAAACGGGAGGCGTCATCCTGACCCATGCCCACCCGCCACGGGCGAGCTCGATAGCGGGACGCTGAGCTGGGGTGATATGACTTACCCATTATTGAGGAAGCTGGCGCCAGTCCAGCTGCGTCAATTTCGATTGGGAGACACCAGTGAGCGTGGGGGTCGCCGTTGCGGCGAGCATGGCGATGGCCGCGACCGGCGCGCGCGCCACGACCGTTCAACTGCAATTCTTCGGGCCCGAATTCAACCCGCCGGACACGACTACCTTCGTCATCCGCGCGGGCCACGCGGCCACGCCTGGCGGGCCAGACCAAACCATCCACGAAACCACGGGGATAACCCAGGGCGGATGGCTCGACTTCTATGGCGATGGAGAGAAGGTGAGCTTCGAGGGCGGCGGCGACCCCCTCACGCTGAAGGCGTCGTCGCCCTTCTACACCCTGACCGGCTCCGGGCCGTTCTCGCTTTCTTTCCCGGTGAGCACGAAGGGCCCGATCCGGTGTCCGAAACTGTGGAGTTGATAAGGACCGACTCGTCATCGACGGGCGGTGGAGCCGGCAAGGCCCGCGACCAAATCATCACGGCTGTCCCCGACGCCGTTCCTGAACCGGCGACCTGGGCAATAATGCTCTCCGGCTTGGGCGGCTTGGGCGCGGTGCTGCGCACCCGTCGCCAGCACCGCATGGCATGACACGATAGGGTTGGTGGTTGGAATCGGCGTTCCCGCCTGGGAGCAGCCGCTCCCAGGCGTCTGAATATGCCGCCAGACCCGTGGAGAACTGGCTCCGCTCCAACCCAACGACGTTCATCGTCTGGACCGCCAGGGACGTCCGCTTTGCGCCAATAGCGGTCATTGGGGTTGCTCCACGAACACGACATCAGGCTGCCAGCCGATGGAACCGTGACTTCCTCCTGATTGAGCAGGATCGGGCGATATCCAGGCTCGCCCGAATCGCTATACATGCTATTTCGATCGCCATGCTGGAACCCTTCCAACTCCCTCAAGATCGCGATCCCATTATCAAGGTTGTAGACCTGTTTTGTGGAGCGGGCGGTCTGGCCTATGGTCTCAAAGCCGCAGGCTTGACGATCGCTGCGGGCGTCGATCTCGACCCTGCCTGCCAATATCCGTTCGAAGAGAATTGCGGAGGGCACTTCGAAGAAAAGAGCGTGTCCGATCTGACGAAGATCGAGCTCGACGAGTGGTTCGATGGCGCGGATGTTCGCGTTCTTGCGGGATGCGCTCCGTGTCAGCCGTTCTCAACCTACTCTCAAAGCCGAAAGACCCCCGACGGACGGTGGGATCTATTGCGCTCCTTTCTTCGTCTCGCCGAGGAGACAAGGCCCGAGATCGTGACGATGGAAAACGTTCGCGGACTTGCAGCTAAATCGATCTGGCGGGAGTTCATCGCCGGACTCAGGGTCGCCGGATATCACGTTGCCTGGGACGAGGTCATGTGTACGAACTACGGCGTTCCGCAATCCCGGAGGCGCCTGGTCCTGGTTGCGTCGCTCCTGGGTCCGATCGACGTGCCTAAGGCGGCGCCCGGCGAAGTGCCAGTAACGGTCCGCTCCGCGATCGCGGAGCTGCAGATGTTGAAAGCTGGCGAAGGCTCGAAGACCGACAGCCTGCATATCGCTTGCAGGCTTAGCCAAACCAACCTGAAACGGATCGAAGCGTCCAAGCCCGGCGGCACCTGGCGGGATTGGCCGACGGAATTGCGCGCCACCTGCCACACCAAGAAGACGGGTGGCACCTACCCATCTGTCTACGGGCGGATGGATTGGGATGCGCCGGCCCCAACAATGACGACCCAATGCTTTGGTTATGGAAACGGCCGCTTTGGCCATCCCGAGCAGAACCGCGCGATCACGTTGCGTGAAGCCGCTATCCTACAATCGTTCCCCAGCGACTATCGGTTCTTGCCCGAAGGCGAATCCCCCACCTTCGACAAGGTCGGAATGCTCATCGGAAACGCGGTGCCACCGAAGCTGGGCGAAGCGATCGGCGCGACGATCCAGGCCCACCTTCAAGCACTCTCGCTCTCTTAGCTCATGGGAGCCGAAGCGCGGATAGCCGATGCTCCCGGACTAGGCCTCGCCTCATTCTCGGCGCGATCAGCGTCCATTCGACAGGATCGCGCCCTGTCTATAGATCGGATCGCGGCTGGCCAGTTCTGCCGCTTTGGTTGTAGTCTGAAAAAATGGAGTTGCGGGGTGGCGAGCGTCAGGACGCCGGATAAGGAGCAAACGGCCGCTGCGGAGGCTGCCATCTCGACCGTGTCCCGGCAGGTGAAGTTCACCGTCGCAGAATACCCCATCTCGGTCTATGTGGCGCGCTTCGAGGATGATGAGACGGGGCGTTTCTTCGTGCCCGAGTACCAGCGAAAACTCGCCTGGCACCCTCGCCAGCAGTCCGACTTCATCGAGTCCCTGCTGGTCGGGCTGCCGATTCCGTTTCTGTTCTTTTATCAGACATCCGACGGACGCATGGAAATTGTGGACGGCTCTCAGCGAATGCGCGCGATGCGGGCATTCCTGAAGAAGGGGCTCCGCCTGGCCGATCTGGTTCTCCTCCCCGAGCTCAACGGATTCAGCTTCGCTGATCTGCCCGAGGATCGCAGGAACAAGCTGGAAGACGTTGCGATCCGTACGATCGTCCTCGACACGAGCACGGATCCTTCGACGCGCGCCGAGATGTTCGCTCGGATCAACAAGTCGGGTACGGTCGCGAACGAGGCAGAGATCAGGCGTGGTTCGTTACCCGGTCCAGTAACCGAATTAATTCGCGAATTAGCCGAGAGCGAGCAGTTCGTCGCCGCGACGCCGATGTCCCAGACGACGGTCGATCAACGCGAGCGCGAAGAACTTGCAACCCGGTTCTTCGCCTATGTCGCGGGATGGGACACCCCGGACGGACGCTTTCCGAACTACCGGGATCGTCCTAAGAAATACCTCTACGACTACCTCAAGGGCGCGAACGATGCCGCGTTGGCTCGTCCCGAGTTGATAGCTGATATGCGAGCTGAGTTCGACCGCATGCTGGAATTCGTCGGGCAGCACTTCGAACGCGGATTCCGCAAGACCTCAACCGCCAACACGGTGCCTCGGGTTCGCTTCGAGGCAATTGCGGCGGGCACTGCGATCGCGTTGCGCGAGAGGCCTGCGCTGAACATCACCGTCCAGCAGATAACCGCTCTGATGGAAGTGAAAAATTTCGACAAAACCGTCGTGTCGGACGGCGCGAACGTGCGAAGCAAGTTGGAGGGCCGGATCGAACTGGTCCGCTCGATCCTGGTCGGCGAATGACGACGCTCCGCACTGCTTTGGATATTCGTCGAGAGGAATTTGATGCCCATTTTGCGCTCGCGAGGGCGCTCGAAGACAGAATGATCCTAGAAGAGAACTCCTCGTTGGGTAGCGTCAGCCTCTCTTCTCGCCATATCAACACGATCAAATCGGGCCTTTTGGTGCACCTCTACAACATAGAAGAGGCGCTCATGAGCCAGGCGCTTCACTTCCTCGGTATCGCGCTGGGCTCCGCCGATCCGAGAAGTTGGAACGAACATTCTCTCCGGGAATGGTTGCGGGAAAGCGTCGTGAACCGTATCGCGGAGAGCAACGAGGAGGGCCGCCTCGAGACTGTCTTCATGGGCTCGAATCAACTTCTCACGGTGACGCTGCTCGGCCCTCAGAAGTTGAAGAAGCCTTCGGGAACATGGGACGACAAGGTGATCGCCACGTTCATAAAACGGATGAGCGTCCAATTCTCGATGCCAGAAGACATGTGGCGGCGCATTTCCGCAACGCCCGCCCGAGGCGACAAGACACCCCTGCAATTTCTGGCGCTTCGTAGAAATGCCATAGCGCACGGAAGGCGGTCGTTCGAAGAGGGAGCCAGCGACCTTCAGCTCGGAGATATCCGTGACCTCGCCGATGTCGTTCTCGATTACATGGGCTACGTTGCGGATTCTTTCCAGGCCCATGTCGACACCAGCGCCCACTTGGTACCCGCGGTCTAGAAGCCGGCCTTCGCGACCCGGATGTCTTCGCACCATTTAGAAGCGGTTTGCAGCTGTCTTCAGCGAGCGTAGGTCGGCTAGCGATTCGCGATAGACAGTCAGCACTTCTTAGCCAAGTTCGGCTAATGCAAGAGCTCGAAAGCGGACTCTCCAAATGTCAGCAAGGAGTCAAAATTGGCCTCGGCAAAACTCCCCGTCAAACCGCCGGCTCACCCCCGACCAGCCGCCGCATCGTCTCTGGATCGTTGAAGATCGCGGTGAGCAGCGCGCGGGCCGGGGCGTCGGGCTCGGTGCGTGACTGTTCCCAGTCCCTCACCGTCGAGAGCGGCAGGTGGTAGGCGGCGGAAAACTCGGCTTGAGTCATGTTGAGCCGGGCGTGGATCGTCTTGACCCCATTGGCGCGTCGCGCCCGGGCCAGCGCCTGATCGGAGGAGGCCAATCCCTAAAGAGGCCGGTCCCTTGTCGGCTCTTGACTTTCATTCAAAAGATTGCATATTGCAATTTACCCGTCTCGCATAAACAGCCCGACCCCTAAATATGGAGTCCCCCATGCCCGCCCTAGCCAACGCCCGCCACGAAGCCTTCTCACAATATCGCGCCAAGGGCGCCCTGCTCGACGAGGCGTTCGAGCGCGCGGGGTTCGTGCTGGCCAAGGGGCATTCCAGCCGACTGGCGTGCCGGCCGGAGGTCGCCGAACGTATCGCCGAGATCCGCGCCGCCATGCCGGAGGCCGAGGACGTCACCCCGCAGGCCTTGATGGCTTCGCTGATGCGCATCGTCGCGGCCGGAATCGACTCCGATGTCCCCGCCGTGCTCAAGGAAGCGCGCCTGGCTCTGGTCGATGTCGCGAAGATCCAGGGCGGCCTGTCCGACGGCCGCCGCAGCGATCGCAACGAAATGAAATATGATTTCCATTGATTCAATCGCTTAAGCCCGACCCTCTTGGATTCCCACCTGTCAAACGCCTGCCAAAACCTGCCAATCGCCTGCCAACCACCTGCCGCAGACCTGCCAGTGACCTGCCAACCCCCTGCCATGAACCTGCCGGCAGCCTGCCAGGATCCTGCCAAAGCGACCTACGCCGCGGCCGCGGCTCCCGCCGCCAATCGGCCATGCAGGAAATACACGTTGGAAAGCCCGATGCCCTTCAGCTCCACCGCCGGCGCCGCCTCCACCGCGAACCGGTCGCGCAGCCGCTCGAACGCCACCTCGGAGATCAATATGCCCCCGGGGTTGCTGGCGTGCTCCAGCCGGCTGGCCACGTTGACCGCGTCGCCCCAGCAGTCGAAGGCCGGGCGCTTGATGCCGATCACCCCGGCCACGATCGGCCCGACGTGCAGGCCGATGCGGATTGCAATGGGAAGGGACAGTTCGGCGGCCAGGTCGCGGGTGATGTCGCGCATGGCCAGGGCGAATTGCGCCATGCGTCCAGCGTGTTCGTAGGCCTGTTCGCCGGTGGCCAGGCCACCGACGGCCATATAGGCGTCGCCGATGGTCTTGATCTTCTCGATGCCCAGGGTCCCGGCGGCGGCGTCGAACCGCGAGAACACCTTGTTCAACATCTCCACCAACTGGCTGGCCGTCAGCCGCCGCGACATGGCGGTGAAC
>JAYVYH010000169.1:0-3136 GCA_043784385.1 Caulobacteraceae bacterium
GCGAAAAGCTGAAAGGGTGGGCCGAGAACAGAACATCCGCCTACAGCATATCCAGCCAGGTCAGCCGCAGCAGAACGCGTATATCGAGCGCTACAATCGAACGGTCAGACACGAATGGATGGATCAACACATCATTGAAAGCATCGAGGAGGCGCAGGACTTCGCGACACAATGGCTCTGGACTTACAACAATGATCGCCCGAACATGGGCATTGGCGGCATCATACCCGCTCAGAAACTGAACATGTCCGCGTGAATTCTACTGCTAAAACCCGTTTAAAACGGGGGGATTACCTCCCACAGCGCGCGCAGTCTCTGCTTCACATCGGTCAGGGTCAGCGACGGCCCGGGCAGTAAGTTCAGGAGGAAGGCCAGATCCTCGACGGGTATCCAGCAGCAGGAGGCTGCCTTGAGGATTTCTTCGCGCCGTCCTTCCCACTTCGTCTAGATCGAGCCAGCGCGATCGACTGCCTGGAGAATCTCTCTGCCTAATCGATAAAGATTGTGCGGGTCGCGAATGTGCTTGAGTGAAGGACTTCTCGCGTATTGGGCCAATTTCGATATGACGGCAGCAAGCCGTTCGTTCTCAGGGTGTCTCTCGCTTTGAAATCGGCATCTATTTGAGTGACCTTGGCTGAAATAGAGGACTTTGCCACACCGGAATAACAGATAAGGTGGCAACGAGAAACTAGGGGGCGAATGCCAGTGGAGACATTGATCTCCCTGACCGACGAGCAGGACGCATATGTCCGAGCGGTGGTCGCCAGCGGCTGTTTCGCGAGCGTCGGTGCGGTGCTCCAGCACGGCCTCGAACTGGTTAGGCAGGACGCCGCGGCGCATGCCGACCGAATTCCAGCGCTTCAAGAGTTGATCGCCAAGAAGCGGGCCGGACGCTTCGTTCCGATCAAGGACGCCGACGGGTTCCTGGCGACGATGGAGCGTGAGAGCTAGCGCGGTGCGACCGCCAACAGCCGCTGCACCCGCTTGCGCTCCAGCTCCTCGTGGTGCTCACGCTTCCTTCGCTTTCCGTAGGTGCTCGATGGTGTCGGCCTTCAGTTTGACCCGCCATTGGTAAGAAGCCACCGCGGCCTTGGGGTGTTGCTTTTCGCTCCTGACCGTCGCGGCCAGCACGATCTCGCAGGCCTACGTCTCCGTCGGCTCAACTTCGGCACTCTCTCATGCTTGGAGGAGGATTAGCGACATGCCCGGGCCGATCCAGGCTGGCGGGGGCGAGGCGCGCCTCTGGTTGGTTTCGGTGGCTACCGGAATAGCTGAAAGATTTTCGTGGCATGTGCCATTTCGTGATTGATTTGATGGTGGTCTGAACGATTTCGGAAGTTGTCGCGACCGTCGCCCTTGAATGATTTTTTTTGTATAGCGTATAATGTGAGTGATTTTCTACGATGCTGAGCGTTTTCGCAGCCTAAAGGAGCGGCGCGAATGGTCCGCAGCGGCCCTTAGTTTATATTCGGAGGCCGTCATCGCACCGTCCCAAGAGAACGTTACTGTCGGCCAGGCCGCACTGATCGCCCAATTGGGGTTGCACGTTCCGGCACCTGCGATGACCTCCGTAGTCGGCCCAGGCGTCCGCAGGACGGTCGTCGAAGACGGCAATACCGTTGAGAATACACATCCAGCTACATGCCCGATGACACCTTCGTCGGACACCTCAGGTTCGCCCTCAGATACGAGCCAATTTACCTCGGGGTGTTGTCAGCAGGGTTCAAGACGCCTGGCGCCGCCAATAACATCGAAAAGTGGACGAGGGCCGAGCCGACAGGAGCCTACGCCCGACGGGCCTGGTTGCTGGCCGATCTCGGCGTCACCAAATCGCACGGCCGGCCGCATGTCTCGAATGACAATCCCTTCTTCGAAAGCCACTTCAAAATCCTGAAATATCAACCACGGTTCCCAAAATGTTTCGGCTGTATCGAAGATGCCCGACAGTTCTGCCGGGAATTCTTCGCCTGGTATAACCAGGCCCATCACCACGCCGGCCTGGGGCTGATGACGCCGGATCAGGTCCACTACGGCCAGATCAACGAAATCCATGCCGCCCGCCAAATCACGCTAAACGCCGCCTTCGCCGCACATCCAGAACGCTTCGTCAAAAGACCACCCACTCCACCAAACAGATGGCCATAGCATCTTGGCACGTTTGATGCTCGCCGTTCATGCCTCCACGGACGCCCAGACGTGCGCCTGGCTTGTCGACGCGGTGTATGTCGGCGAGCGGGTATGGCAGCCATGGTTGGATGGCGAGCAGACGATTGCCTGGTGGCACGATGAGAGGACGCAGCCGTTCATGTCTGCCCTGGCAAGGTGCGGCACGCTGTCTGCGCAGATGGGCGACGCTGACCAGGGCGCCAACTACTTGAGGTACCTCCTTCAGCTTGACCCCGACGACGCGATGGGAGCCGTCGCTATGTTCTCCGAAGTCGGCATCGTCCATCACTGTTTGGGCGATACGACCCCAGGAAGGCGGATGTAGAGGTCATGCTGGCCGTCGAAAAATGACCCGTTCGGCTTCGGATCCTGCGTATTCCACCTCAAATTCGGCGAGATAGCCGAGTAAATCAGATCAAGAACGGCCTTTTGCAGCCCGATTTGAACCGGAATGCGGCTTTTCAAGATCGTCTCGCCCGTTTTTCGAGGTGATTATTGTCGCGCAGCATCCGCTTCGGACGTGAGTATAGATTCTAATAAGCCGCGAGGACAATTTCGTTTATCACTGTCCGTACAGTAATATCCATTAGTCTTATCCATAAATCCAAAGAGATGGGATATAGATTTCTGATGTTTATAGTGAATTCACTTGACGGGGCTCCCGCGATGATTCTTTGCCTCGATCTGCTTCTTTGATGTAGGGCGCACAATCTTAATTTACTCCGATCTCCTATAACGTTACTTCTTTATACAGTGCAATCTTTTGCCAAGTCGTGCCTATTTATGCCAAATTCTACAAATCGAAAATCTACCCTTTATCCCGCGCCCGCGTTGCCAGCACATCCGCTCGTTCGTTCATCGGATCGCCGGTATGGCCGCGCACCCAGCGCCACTCGACCTCATGAGGCTTCGCGGCGTCAAGCAGACGATGCCATAGATCCATATTGGCGACGGGATGGCCGGCGGCGTT
>JAYVYH010000170.1:0-3191 GCA_043784385.1 Caulobacteraceae bacterium
CGATCCGCCAGGCGCCGGCTCATTGGACCATCCTTCCGCCGTCGATCACCAGATCGGCGCCGGTCATGAATTGAGCCCGATCGGACACGGCGAAGGCCACGCCGGCGGCGATGTCAGTGTCCGTACAGGCGCGACCCAGCGGGGTCCCGCCAGATCCAGGCAGCACGATATTTACTCTTATGCCCTCCGGCCCAAGCTCCAAGGCGGCGGACTTGGTCAGAAGCCGAAGACCCTGCCGCAGAGCGTCAAACGACCGCAGACCATCGGAGGGGGCAGCGACGAACACCACCGCGCCGCCTGCGCCCTTGGCGCGGATAGCCGTGACGCCCTGCTTGAGCGCCAGGAACGCAGTCCGCAGTTCGCCCCCCAGGCCAGTTGCAAAGGTCTCCACCGCCGTGCCGGCGAAAGGCATAGAGGAGTGGGCGGCGATGACCACCAAGATGTCGAGTTTAGGCGCCTCGTCGAGGCTACCCGCCACTTCGACGCCCTCACCGCCGAGCGCGTCGCGCACAGCTTCGCAGAGGCCGGCGCTTCCACCTACAACGACGCCACGGAACGGGCTGATCGCAGTGTCTTCCATGATCGGCCAGCCTCCCTCGTCCTTCCGGCGGGCCGAAGCGCTGCCGATCAGCCGATTGTCTTGTCGCGGTAGTGATCGGTTCTGAACCCAGAAAAGTCAAGCATGCCGGTTAAAGGCGGTGACGGCTGTTTTTACGCCACCGACGGCAGCGATCAGAACTTAGCCTGCAGTTCAACGAGGAAGGTGCGCGGATCGCCCCATCCCTGGAAATCGACGGCGGCCAGGGTGTTGGACCGGTAAACCGCGTTCCCGAGGTTCTTTCCCGACACTGTCAGCTTATAGTTCTTCCAGGCATATGAAATGGACGCATCGACGAGTCCGTAGGTATTTTGGTAATCGTAATAGGGGGCTCCTAACCCGCCAATGATATACTTGTCCGTCCAGTGATAGCGTGCACTGATGTCAATGACGCCAGGACCAAGCTGGCGGTTATAGTCACCACTGATTTGAAAGTTCCAGGGCGGCGCGTTAGCGAACGCGCCGGCGACGACAGGGTAGACCGACCCTGGCGCTCCTGCCTGGCCACCCGGCCCGATGGGAAAATAAATCCCGGGAAGCGACCCCGTCGGTGGCGTGCCGTGCTCATAACCGCCGGAGAAAGCCAGCGTGAGGCCGGGCAAAGACTGAAGCCTAAGGTTAGATTCGAGTTCGAGGCCGTAGATTTTGATTTGCGGCAGATTGACGACATATGTATTTGTGCCCGGCCCGTAGCTGCCTGTTTGAACAACGCTCCCGGCTTGGCTGCCATAGTCGAATGTGTAAAATCCGACCAAGTTCAGCGTAAGCTGTTTCTCAAAGAATCGGTTTTTTGATCCAATTTCGAAGGAGCGGTCCGTCTCGGGGTTAAACGCCAGATAGTCCGCGCCCGGCGAATAGTTGGTCGAACTAGGCTTACTCTCAGACAGCGTGCCGCGTGGTGAAAAACCACCAGATCGAAACCCTTCCGATACAGTCGCGTATAATAGATTTTCGTTTGCGACTTTGTACTCGACAGCGAACCGCGTGATCGGCCTGGACCAGGATGCATGATCGTGAACGTCAACTAAGGCTGTGTGGAAAAACAGGTTATTATAGGCATTGTGGTAGTTTGTCGCCTCGTCAATGTAACGTACGCCTGCAGAAACTTTTAATCGGTCCGTGATATTGAGGTCCAAATTCCCAAAGACTGAAATACTATGGTTTGATTCGCCGGATATCTGGTTCGTCCAGACTTGGCCGTAGGCGAGAAACGGCAGGCCAAGCCGCGTCAGTTGGACAGCTTCGATGTCATGATGGAAATAATATGCGCCTACCATCATCTTCGCGTGGGAGCCGAAGTCGTGGCTGAAGCGTAATTCTTCCGTGAACTGGTCGTATTTCTGCGGTCTAGAGGTGTGTAGGTAAAGCCCCCCAAGCGCCGGGTTCCCGATCACGTTACATGGCGCCCTTCCGGCGGGCGCATTGTAGGCAAAGCAACTGCCGTCGAAATCCTGGTCCGTAGCGTCGTTCTGTTTGATGAAGGCGGTGATAGAGGTCAGTTGGCCGTAGGGCGTGTCCCAGACCGCATTGAGGCTATAGCGCTGCTGCGACAGCTGGTTGCGGTCGGGGAAGTCAGCCGCCGTTTGGCGTACGCCGAGCGGTACGGTTACGCCGGGTATGTAGGGTGAGCCGACGTTGTTGAAGAGGATAGGTTTGCCCAGAAAGTTTTGGCCGGCCGCGTAGTTCGCCCCGTTCTTTGCGGCAAAGGCGGGATCGCCTAACGACACAGGCGTACCCTCGCCGTACTCATGCGTGAAGTCGGCGATCGCCAATATGTCCAACCTGGACGTGGGCTTCCAGTCGAATTCGATGTTCGCCGTTCCCAGGGCGTCACGGCCATACGGCTGCTTGGTATAGACATTGTAGCTGAATCCGCCGCGTTCGCGGAACGAGTAGCCGATCTTCAGGCCCGCGGTGGGACCGACCGGAGCATTGGCAATAATGCGACCCTGGTGCTGGCCGTAATCCCCGACCGCGCTGTCGAGGCTGAGGCCCCATTGATGGGTCGGGCGGCTGCGATGGATGCTGATCGCCCCGCCGGTGGTATTCTTACCGTAGAATATGCCTTGCGGGCCGCGGTCGATCTCCACCTGCTGGATGTCGAACGCGTCGATCAGCTGGGCGGTGCTGGTGCCGATGACCACGTCATCGATCAGCAGGCCGACGACTGGGTTCTGGCCCTTTTCAATATCGGCGTAGCCCAGGCCACGAATGAATATGGCCGAAGCGCCAGATCCCGCCGTGTTCAAACCGATGAGAACGTTCGGCGCCTCGCCGGCGAAGTCCAGCAGGGTCCGAGGCTTCAACGCCTCGATCTGGGCGGCGGTCACCGCAGTGACTGCGATCGGGACGTCCTGGAGCCTTTCTTCACTACGCCGGGCGGTCACGACGACCTCTTCCGGGGAAACACCCGCGGCAGGCGCGGCGCTGGCAGCAACTGCCGCCATAGCGGGAACCACGCTGAATACGGATATTGCCGAACCCGCCAGCAGCGCAGAACGCAAGTGTGATTTCGCGGACATCTTATTGTTACCCTCCCTGGGCTGGCCCGCGTCTGACGCGCGTGGCCGAGCAAAGCAGACAGCCAAGTAGA
>JAYVYH010000171.1:0-16015 GCA_043784385.1 Caulobacteraceae bacterium
CGATCAATGATCCCGCGCGAAACATGAAATTACCCGTATTCCAGAGACAGCCCTCTTCGACCAGCGCCTCCGCGCGCGTCTGGTTGGGCTTTTCCACGAACTGGCCAACCCGCAAGACGCCAGAGCGATCCTTAAGCACCGCCCCAGGACGAATGTAGCCGTAGCTGGTGGATGGAAAGCCGGGTTTGACGCCGAAAGTGACGATTTCACCGTCGTTAGCCGCGTCAAACGCCGCCCTCACCGCTTCGGCGAAGGCCAGGTCGTCGGGAATGTGATGATCGGAGGCCACGGCCACGGCTACCGCCCCCGGGTCTTTCCGCGCGATCCAGACCGCGGCCGCCAGCAGGGCCGGACCAGAGTCCCGTCCCTCCGGCTCGGCGATGATGAAGCCGTCACTACCAAGCGCCTCGAGTTGCCGGCGCACGTGGCCCACATAGGCCAGACCCGTGACGATAACCGGCGGGCGGCCGGCGGAGACCACCGTCATACGCGACACGGTGCGTTGAAATAGCGATCGATCACCTATCAGGTCGATGAACGGTTTTGGATTGTCGATTGTCGACTCAGGCCACAATCGTGATCCGACACCGCCGCAAAGTATTATGGAATAGACGCTCATCCGCGCTTCGGCTCCATCCGGCTAAGCAATCGACAATCAGGCTCGCCTGGCTAAGCGCCCTAAAACGCTCGTCGAAGTTCCTCGACCAAATCTATGTTCTCCCAGGAAAAGCCGCCGTCGCCTTCGGGTTCCCTTCCAAAATGTCCGTAAGCGGCCGTTCGCTCATAAATCGGCTGATTGAGTTTGAGGTGCTGGCGGATGGCGCGAGGCGTCGCCCCGCCGATCATCTGCGGTAGAATCTCCTCAAGCTTGGCCGGGTCAACTTGGCCGCCTTGCAGGTCGACATAGAAGCTCAACGGATCGGTCACACCGATCGCGTAACCGATCTGAAGCGTGCATTTTTCCGCCAGACCAGCGGCGACAACGTTCTTGGCGAGATAGCGGCAGGCGTAGGCCGCGGAACGGTCGACTTTCGTCGGATCCTTGCCCGAGAACGCGCCGCCGCCATGCGGCGCGGCGCCGCCATATGTGTCCACGATGATTTTGCGTCCGGTCAGGCCACAATCGCCATCGGGACCGCCGATGACAAAATTACCCGTGGGGTTGATATGCCAACGAGTCTCAGAATCAACAAATCCATCGGGAAATACCCTGAGAATATAAGGTCTGACGATGTCGGCGACATCGGCCGGCGTGAGCCCATCCCGGTGCTGGGTCGACAGCACAATCGATGTGGCGCGAACAGGTTTGCCGTTTTCGTAGAGCAAGGTGACCTGGCTCTTGGCGTCCGGCTCCAGTCCCATTGCTGGGTCGGCATGCCTGGCTTTGGCAAGCGACTTCAAGATGTTATGGGAATATTGCAGCGTCGCCGGCATGAATTCAGGCGTCTCGACGGTGGCGTAACCGAACATGATGCCCTGGTCGCCAGCCCCTTCATCCTTGTTGCCAGCGGCGTCGACTCCTTGGGCGATATCGCTGGATTGCGGGTGGAGGTGGCAAGCGTATTCGGCGTTGCGCCAGTGGAAGCCCGCCTGCTCATAGCCGATATCCTTGATCGCGGCCCGGACCTTCTCCTCCAGGCTGTCGACGATGCCGGACAGCACTTCCTCCGGCGCGCGCACTTCGCCCGCCAGGACGATGCGGTTGGTCGTGACCAGGGTCTCGCAGGCCACGCGCGCGAAGGGATCGACAGACAGGAATGCGTCTACGACCGCATCGGAAATCCGGTCGGCGACCTTGTCAGGATGGCCTTCCGAGACGCTTTCGCTCGTGAACAGATATTGAGAGCGCTGTGCATTCATCGACATATGGTCTCAGGTCCGCTTCTTTGGAGGGAGAGGCAAAAAGGTAGGCGGGACAAATCCCATCTTGGCCCGCAACGCAATCGCCTATGTGAAGACCGCGTGGCCGACAAGCATGAGATCATTCCCCATTGTAGGTCGGGGACATTGTCAGAGTCGACCGATACTCGAATAGGCAAACCCGCGCTGTCTCATCTCGTCAGGGCGATAGACATTTCGCAGGTCTATCACAACCGGCGTTCGCATCAGCGCCCTGATCCGGTCCAGATCGAGCGCCCGGAACTGATCCCATTCGGTCAGCAACACCATGGCGTCGGCCCCCTCAACCGCTTCGTAAGGCCCATCCTCGAACATCACGCCGGGCAAAAGAACGCGAGCTTCTCGGCCCTCGGGGTCGAACGCCCGGATCCGCGCGCCGAGGCGCTGCAGCGCGGGCACGATCTCAAGCGCTGGAGAGTCGCGCATGTCGTCGGTGTTAGGTTTGAAGGTCAGTCCCAGGATACAGATCATCTTGCCGGCGACATCGCCGCCGAGCGCCTCAACGATTTTGCCCGCCATGGCTCGTTTGCGCGCATTGTTGACGCGGATAGTCGCCTCGACGAGTTGCAGCGGGGCGCCTGAATCGCTGGCAGTATGTACCAACGCCAACGTATCCTTCGGGAAACACGATCCGCCATAACCCGGACCCGCGTTCAGGAACTTGGCGCCGATCCGTTTATCGAGACCAACGCCCCGAGCCACCTGTTGCACATTGGCCCCGACCTTCTCGCATAGGTCCGCCATCTCGTTGATGAAGGTTATCTTCATCGCCAGGAAGGCGTTGGCGGCGTATTTTATCAGCTCCGACGTGCGTCTGTCGGTGAACAAGATGGGTGTCTCATTGAGGTAGAGTGGTCGATAGAGTTCCGTCATGACCGCCTTGGCGCGTTCATCGGCCAGACCCACGACGACCCGGTCCGGGCGCTTGAAATCCTCAATCGCCGACCCCTCCCGAAGAAACTCCGGATTGGAGACCACGGCAACATCGGCCCCAGGACGCACACGACGAACGATTGCGTCGATCTCGTCACCCGTGCCAACCGGGACCGTGGATTTGGTGACCAGCACGGTGAAGCCGGAGGCAATTCCGGCGACCTCTTCAGCGGCGGCGTAGACGTAGCTCAGGTCGGCGTGACCGTCGCCACGGCGCGATGGAGTGCCGACGGCGATAAAGATCGCGTCCGCCTGCGCCACCGCATCGGGCGCTTCGGAGGCGAAACAAAGCCGACCCTCGGCTACGTTGCGCGCCACCATTGCTTCGAGCCCAGGCTCGTAGATCGGCATCAGCCCCTGTTTGAGGCGCGCGATCTTGCCCTTGTCCTTGTCGATACAGGTGACGCTATGACCAAAATCGGCGAAACAAGCGCCCGAGACCAGTCCGACATATCCCGTCCCGATCATGACAACTCGCATGCCGGACTCCTCGAAAAGGCCTGGGCGGTGAGAATGGAGCGCCGGCCGACAATCCGCCGACCCATCGTCGCTGACGGAAGGCGCGTTCACGTCAACGAGAGCTGTGATAGACACTTTCGAAGCCGTGCGCCACGCGTGATCTCGCGAGGGACTTCTCGGATGCCTACACATCCCGGCAGAGGGGCAGGACGCTTGGCGACCAAGTTTGACAAACCTACCGCAACACGGTAATCAAATTCTGTAATAAATATTCAATATTGGTATTCTTACAACAAGTAATAGGAAGCTATCACCGCCTATATCGCCCCTGACAATTGGTAAAACAGAATTTTATCGACAGAAATTTTGGTGCTCGGCGTAGATCATGACATGCAGATTGCGGATTTGATTACCAACGGACTGTTAGGCGAGATCAATTTTTGACCCAGAGAACCCTGTTTGGCCGTGGAATTTGCACGCTGACCCTCAAAGGACTGGCGTCTGAAATTATTCGCGCGCCGTCGACCAGCGGCGTCCGCCTGGTAGCGACCATGAATCTCGATCATGTCGTCAATTTGCGCCGCAATGGCGCGTTTCGCCTAGCTTACGCTGGGGCCTGGGCCGTCACAATCGATGGGGCTCCTGTTTTCGCTTACGCGCGCATCCGGGGCATCAACGCACCGGGACGTGTCACTGGGGTCGACCTCTTCGCGGAACTCGCCAGGTCGTGGCCCCTGGACCGCCGACCGTTTTTTATTACATCGACGCCAGAGGCAGGCGAGAAACTGATTGAAAGTTTCGTTGAGCGGGGTTTCCCAAGAGAAGCCCTAGGCTTCGAGTCGCCGGCTTTCGGCTTCGAAAAAGACCAGGCCCAAAGCGTGGCGCTCTGTTCGGCCATAGGGGCGCACGGCACGACCGATCTGGTATTCGGCGTGGGGTCGCCAAAATCGGAAATTTGGATTGACACCCATCGCGACCGACTGGGTGATCTCTACGCCTATGGTTTCGGCGCGGGCCTGGACTTTCTGATTGGCCAAGCCACTCGCGCGCCAACCGTGATGCGACGTCTGGGATTGGAATGGTTGTGGCGGCTGACACTCGAGCCAACACGTTTGTGGCGCCGGTATCTGGTCGATTCCTGGGCCGTCCTACCCTCAGTGGCGGCCGACCTCGCCGGGCGCTCGCCCCATGGCAAGCCCTGCCTGGAGGATTGAACCACCCGAGGAGACTAGACCGGCACGGGTCGCCTATCCCCCTCGGCAGCGCTCCACCGCCTGATGATGGACCGTGATAACCTGACAAAGCGCGGCGTGACGCTCATGCGGATGTGGCACGATCTCGCGCTGGCTGTGTTTGTGGCTCCCGCGGGAAGGGCCGGCCCCAACGGAATGCTTTTTTATGTGATGCCGGGAACGGACGTGAGCCGAACTGGTGGACGCCTTGGCGTGATGGTGATGGTGGGTGGCTTGGGCTTGGGCGTGGGACGCCGTGGCCGGCGCCGGATGATGGTGGTGATGGGTGCTGGCCTCGGCGGGCGCGGCGACCAGGGCGAGCAGCGCCAAGGCGGCGCTCGCGGCGAGTGTGGTCCTGATGACGGCTGTCATGGTTCCTTCCCAATTTCGGCGACGCTGTGTTTCGACGACCTATACGTGCAAGCGCTTCAACACCATGGGCAGCAGCCCAGGCAAGTCCTCGCTGATCAGCCCTGGACCAAACGCCTCGGCGCAGGCGGCGTGAAGCCACACACCGGCGCACGCCGCTTCGAAGCTTTCCATGCCCTGGGCCATCAGCCCTGCGATCATGCCGGCGAGAACGTCGCCGGATCCCGCCGTGGCTAGCCAGGGCGTGCCGTTGAGGTTGACCGCCGCCCGCCCGTCTGAGGCGGCGATCACAGTATCGGCGCCCTTGAGCACGACGATCGCCTGCGCCCGCGCCGCGGCGATACGGGCGGCTGCAACGCGTTCGGGCGTTTCCTTGAGCAAGCCAGGGAATATGCGTTCGAACTCGCCCGGATGGGGCGTGAGAACGTCATCCCGATCGAGGATTGAAAAAAGTTCGGCGGGATCATCGCGAAAGACGCTCAGAGCGTCGGCGTCGATCAGCAACGCCGCGCCGGTACGAGCCAGGGCGAGTACGTTGGAGAGGGTTATATCCGACACGCCCGCGGCAGGACCGATGATCGCGCACTCCGCGTCAGATCCGGCGATTTCAAGGTCCACGTCGGTTTCGAAGGGGCGCAACATCACCGCTTCGAGGTGCGCCGCGTTGGCCATCAGCGCCTCGGGCGGAGACATCACGGTGACAAGGCCGGCGCCCACCCGCAGACCCGCTCGGGCCGCCAGTCGCGCGGCGCCCGTGTTCCAGGCCCCGCCGCTGACCACCAGCAACCGACCGCGGGTGTGTTTGTGGGCATTGACGCTAGGCCAAGGAAAGCGGGGCAGCCACAGGTCGGGCGTGTTTTCGAACAGAGCGCCGGGCGCGCCCTCAAGCCCGATATCGCCGACGACCACCTCGCCGCACAAGCCCCGGCCGGGTTGAAGACAATGGGCGAATTTGCGCCGGTGAAAAGTGACCGTCAATTCGGCCGGAAAGCATATTCCAGCGAGAGGCCGACCCGTATCCCCGGCTAGGCCACTGGGAACATCGATGGCGACCACCGGGGTTTCGGAACGCCCAAGCGACAACGCCAGCCGAACCAGCTCCGGTCCCAGAGGACGATCGAGGCCGGCGCCGAACAGGGCGTCGACAATCAGGTCGGCTTGGCCGCCGCGATGGGTGACTGGCGTTACAGGTCCCTTCCAGAGTGCCGCCGCCGCCTTGGCGTCGGCCGTGGCCGGCGGCGAGAAACCTTCCACTCGCACGGGCCATCCCTGATCGGCGAGCAGACGCGCGACCACGTAACCGTCTCCGCCGTTGTCGCCAGGTCCCGCCAGCACAACCGCGGATCGGAGCGAATACCGCGCGAGGATAGCGTCGGCGACCGCCTTCCCCGCTCGTTCCATCAGAGTGATGCCAGGAGTACCGGCGGCTATCGCGGCCCGATCCGCGTCGGCCATTTCACCGACCGTGAGAATTTCGCGAGGATGGAATTTCGGCTTCACGGTCACAGGACCCCCGTCGCGGCCTCGTCGCCCAGGCCCACCAACGTCAGACGATCGCCATCGAGATCGAGCGTGGTAACCGATGTGTGGTCGGGTCGAAAGTTGATCACCCGATCCTCGCCGCGAACGACCGAAACGACCGCGTTGATCGCCACGAAATGGCTGAATAACGCCGCGCGCTGCCTCCGCGCCGCCGCCTTGGCGACGCTCCTGCGCCAAAGCTCGTAGTCCAGGTCCCCCTTGATGTCGGCCCAGGCGCCGGCGAAGGCGGCCCGCAGCCAATCAGGCCGTTCGGCGGCGCCAAGCGCGCTTGGCGTCGGAATTTCTCCCAGTGCGGAATCGATTTCCACCGAAACGGCCAGCGCGTCGGCCAGGGGTTGCGCGGTTTCCCGGCAACGACGCAACGGCGAGCTGACAACCAGGACCGGTCGATCAGCTTCGGGCAAAGCCATAAGGCGCGTCGCCACGGCTCGGGCCTGCGCATGCCCGGTCTCGTCCAATCCCGGGTCGTCGTCACCTCCGCCCCAGACGGCGGCGGGCTTGCCATGGCGAATGAGATAAAGCCGCATCGTCGATTACCCCGGAATGATCAAGCACCGTTGCTTCTAAGGTCCTCACCGGTCATCGCAAGAGCGGTTGTGTGGCGCACAAAATTTGGGCAAATATCGCCCACATTTTCAGCCGCCGGATTGGGGGGGGCGATTGACACGAACCGTTTCGAACCGCCTCTTGTGCACTTGAGGCCTCTCATGCTCGTTCGCTTCCGACCGGGCCCACGCCGCATCGGGTCGGAGTTTATGAAAAAAATTGAAGCAATAATAAAGCCTTTCAAACTCGATGAGGTGAAAGAAGCGCTTCAGGATCTCGGTCTGCAAGGAATGACGGTGATCGAAGCCAAAGGTTTTGGCCGCCAAAAGGGCCAGACTGAACTTTACCGGGGCGCAGAATATGTGGTAGATTTTTTGCCAAAGATAAAAATTGAAGTTGTCGTGGCGGATGATCAACTGTCAAAAGCTGTCGAGGCGATCCAAATCGCTGCTCGCACCGGTCGAATCGGTGATGGAAAGATCTTCATCTCTGAGATTATCGAGGTCGTCCGCATTCGGACCGGCGAAACTGGCGCCAATGCCATCTAAAACCGCCTTCAAGGGGATAAATAATCCATGACTACATCAGCTGATATTCTGGCAGAGATTAAAGAAAAGGAGGTCAAATACGTCGACGTGCGCTTCACCGATATTCGCGGTCAGATGCAGCATGTCACCTTCGATATCGATCTCGTAGATGAGGAATTCCTCGACGACGGCACCATGTTCGATGGCTCGTCGATCGCCGGCTGGAAGGCCATCAACGACTCGGACATGAAGCTACGTCCCGACTTGGGGAGCGCCTATATCGACCCATTTTATCAGCAGACGACCCTCTGCCTGACTTGCGACGTGGTTACCCCGGGCACCAACGCGCCCTACAATCGCGATCCGCGATCAATCGCCGGGAAGGCGCTGGCTTATGTAAAGGCCGCCGGTGTTGGCGACACCGTCTACTTCGGACCCGAGGCGGAGTTCTTTGTGTTCGACGACGTGCGCTGGTCCACCGCGCCTCACAACACCAGCTATTCCTACGACTCCAGCGAACTGCCGAGCAACACGGGCAAGGAGTATCCAGAAGGCAACATGGGTCACCGGCCCGGCCCCAAGGGCGGCTATTTCCCGGTCAATCCCGTCGACTCGGCCCAGGATCTGCGCGGCGAAATGCTGGCGGTAATGGGTGAACTGGGTTTGAAGCCGGAAAAGCATCACCACGAAGTTGCTCCGGCGCAGCATGAACTGGGCCTGAAATTCGCCCCACTGATCACCATGGCCGACCGCCTGCAAATCTATAAGTATGTGGTGAAAAACGTGGCCGCGTCCTACGGTAAGACGGCGACGTTTATGGCCAAGCCGATGTTCGGCGACAACGGTTCTGGCATGCACGTTCATCAGTCGATCTGGAACAAGGGCGTGCCGCTGTTCGCCGGCGACAAATACGCCGGTCTGTCGGAGATGTGCCTTTGGTACATCGGCGGGATCATCAAGCACGCTAAGGCGATCAACGCCTTCACCAACTCGACGACCAACTCCTACAAGCGTCTGGTGCCAGGCTACGAAGCGCCGGTGAAACTGGCCTATTCGGCCCGTAACCGCTCCGCCTCAATCCGCATTCCCCATGTGGATAGCCCCAAGGGTAAGCGCATCGAGGTCCGCTTCCCCGATCCTATGGGCAACCCCTATCTCGGCTTCGTGGCCATGTTGATGGCCGGCCTCGACGGCATTGAAAACAAGATCGATCCGGGCGCGCCCGCCGATAAGAACCTCTATGATCTGCCGCCCAAGGAAATGAAGAAGGTGCCGGAAGTCTGTGGCTCGCTGCGCGAGGCCCTGGAAAATCTCGACAAGGACCGCGCCTTCCTCAAAAAGGGCGGGGTAATGGATGACGACTTCATCGACAGCTATATCGAACTGAAGATGGAAGAGGTGATGCGCGTGCAACTTCACCCGCACCCGGTCGAATTCGACATGTATTACAAGTGCTAAGTTAGCGGCATGGTGTTAGCCGGCAACGGCGTGCCCTATGGGTGAGATGAGTTTCGGCGCCATGGCGATATCGTCCTGGCGCCGTTCCTTTGACCGGGACACCGCCATTGGCGTCAGGATTGAGCGATGACTCCACCGCCTAGCCGCGATTCCGCCCGTCGCGTCTTCAAGACCAATCTGGGTTTCGAATTCGCCAAGATCGGAGCCAGCCGGTTCGATATTTCGGACCCCTATCATCTGGCTCTCACGGTTCGGTGGCCGCTGTTCGTGGCCGGATTGTTCGGCTCCTATCTGATCATCACTGGCATTTTCGCGGCCCTATATCTGGCTCAGCCCGGCTGCGTGTCCAACGCTCATGTCGCATCAATAGCCGACGCCCTGTTTTTCAGCATCGAGACCCTGGCCACGGTCGGCTATGGCGTGATGGCCCCCGCGACACTCTACGGCCATCTGGTGGCCTCGGCGGAGATCATCACAGGCATGGCCTTCACCGCCATCACGACGGGCCTGATTTTCGTGCGCTTCTCCAAGCCCAGAGCCAAGATCGTCTATGCGGACACAGTGGTGATCTGTCGGCACAACGGCCGTCCGACCCTGATGCTGCGAATCGGCAATGCCCGGACCTCGGTGCTGACGAGCGTGCGGGTGAGCCTCAACGCCTTGATCCGCGAGACCAGCCTGGAGGGCGGAAGCTTCAGGAGCCTACATGAATTGCCGTTGATGCGCGCGTCCTGGCCGATCTTCCCGCTGATCATGACCATGATGCATGTGATCGACGAGCATAGTCCGCTGGCCGGTCTGGACCGGCGCCGCCTCGATCTTTCCGAAATACGCCTAATCTTCAGCCTGGAGGCGCGCGATCCGGAGTTGGCGGCCATGGTATACGACATCACATCCTACGACGCCGCCGCCATCCGGCCGGGCATGCGCTTCACAGACGCGGTCTCACAACACCAGAACGGGCACACGGTCGCCGATTTGACGCGCATCAGCTTGACAGAACCGGAGGAAGTTCCGCAGCTGGCCTGACATCGACGCCACGCCGCAGGGCGCCTATGAAGTGTATAGGGGACGACTGAGCCCCTCCCAGCGAATCGATCCAAGACCCGACCATGCCCAAGGCCGCCCAAGCCTCACTATTTGATGACGCCCTGGCGCCCTCACCCGCCGGCGCGCCGACTTCGGGCTATTCCGCCAAGGATATCGAGGTGCTCGAGGGCCTGGAGCCCGTGCGCAAGCGGCCCGGAATGTATATCGGTGGCGTCGATGAACGGGCGCTGCACCATCTGTTCGCCGAAGTGCTGGATAATGCTATGGATGAAGCGGTGGCTGGCCACGCCAAGCTCATTGAGGTCGCTCTGGGCGCCGACGGCTCCCTGACGGTTAGGGACGACGGTCGCGGCATGCCCGTCGACCCGCATCCGAAGTTCCCAGGAAAATCCGCTCTCGAAGTGATCCTGACCGTCCTGCACTCCGGTGGCAAGTTTTCCGGCAAGGCTTATGAAACGTCCGGGGGCCTGCACGGCGTCGGCGTATCGGTCGTCAACGCCCTGGCTGACGCCCTGGATATCACCGTCTGGAAAGACGGTTTCGAGTGGCGGCAGACCTATTCACGCGGCAAACCTACGTCAGACTTGAAGCGACTGGCTCCAAGCCGCAAACACGGCACGGCCCTGACCTTTAGCCCCGACCCGACGATATTCGGCGATGCGGTGGCGTTCAGGCCGGCGCGGCTCTACCGCATGGCCCGCTCCAAGGCCTATCTGTTTCGGGGCGTCGAGATCCGCTGGCGCTGCGCGCCCGAGCGCGTTCTCGACCAGACCCCGGCCGAGGCTGTATTCAAGTTTCCCGGAGGCCTCGCCGATTATCTGGCCGAGACCATCGATGGAATCGAGACCGTCACGCCGGAACCCTTCACTGGGCGGATAGAACGAACAGGCGAGGCGGGCGCGGTGGAATGGGCAGTGGCCTGGACGCCGGCCGGGTTCGGCGAGGCCGATGGCTTCATGCGGTCCTATTGCAATACGGTCCCGACGCCTGAGGGCGGCACGCATGAAGCCGGTCTGCGCGCGGTATTGACCCGAGGGTTGAAGGCCTGGGCCGAACTTACCAATGACAAGCGCGGCGCCCTGATCACCGCGGACGACGTGGTCGCCCAGGCCGGCGCCCTGATCAGCGTGTTCGTCCGCAATCCGGAGTTCCAGGGTCAGACCAAGGAGCGGCTGTCGTCGGTCGACGCCCAGCGCTTGGTGGAGGCCGCCCTTCGCGACCCCTTCGACCATTGGCTCACCGCTCAGCCGAAGATCGCCAGCGCCCTGTTGGCCTTCGTGGTGGAGCGGGCCGAGGAGCGGCTGAAGCGTCGCAAGGACAAGGAGGTGGCCCGCGCCTCGGCCACTCGCAAACTTCGCCTGCCCGGCAAGCTGGCCGACTGTTCAGGCCAGGCGTCAGACGGTACGGAACTGTTCATCGTCGAGGGCGACAGCGCCGGCGGCTCGGCCAAACAGGCCCGCAACCGCCGCACTCAAGCGATCCTGCCCCTGCGCGGCAAGATCCTCAACGTCGCCTCGGCCACGGTCGATAAACAGGGGGGCAACAAGGAACTGTCGGACCTGCTGCTCGCACTGGGCGTGGCCGGGGGCGCCCGCTACCGCGAGGACGACCTTCGCTACGAGCGGATCATCATCATGACCGACGCCGACGTCGACGGCGCGCACATCGCTTCCCTGCTGATCACTTTCTTCTGGCGGACAACGCCGGACCTGGTCCGAGCCGGGAAATTATATCTCGCCCTGCCCCCGCTATTCCGCCTCAGCCACGGCGGCAAGACCAGCTATGCGCGCGATGACGCCCACAAGGACGAACTTCTGGCCACGGTCTACAAGGGCAAAAAGCCCGAGATCGGCCGCTTCAAGGGTCTGGGCGAAATGATGCCTGCCCAGTTGAAAGAGACCACGATGAATCCGGGAACCCGCACCCTGGCGCGGGTGAGCTTGCCGGACGGAGAAGTTGCAGTGAACGAACTGGTGGAGACCCTAATGGGCCGCAAGCCCGAGCTGCGATTCAAATTCATCCAGGAAAATGCCGAGTTCGCGGCGGCGGACGTCGATGTCTAGACTAAAGCGCCGCATTGATGATCATTGACAGAGCAGCGCCAACCCCTATGGTCGGAAAAGCCCAAGCCGTGGTTCCGAGCGCGCATGTTTCGCACCGGATGACCCCCCGCTCGCCGCACTTCAAGGAATGACAGACTTCTCCGCACTAGGGCTCAGCGCCCCCACACTCCAAGCCGTGGCCGACACTGGCTACACCGTCGCCACGCCGATCCAGGCCCAGGCTATCCCCGTGGCCCTGGCGGGCCGCGATGTCCTGGGCATCGCCCAGACGGGCACCGGCAAGACCGCCGCCTTTACCCTGCCGATGATCGATCGCCTGGTGGCGGGACGGTCCAAGGCCAGGATGCCTCGATCCCTGGTCATCGCCCCGACCCGGGAACTTGCCGACCAGGTGGCCATGGCCTTCGACAAATACTCCAAAGGCCAGAAACTGACCTGGGCCCTGCTGATCGGCGGGGTCTCGTTCGGCGACCAGGAAATGAAGCTCGATCGCGGCGTCGATGTCCTGATCGCCACGCCGGGCCGGCTGCTCGATCATTTCGAGCGAGGCAAGCTTCTGCTGACCGGCGTGCAGATCATGGTGGTCGATGAAGCCGACCGCATGCTCGACATGGGCTTCATCCCGGACCTGGAGCGGATATTCTCGCTCACGCCCGCCAAGAAACAGACGCTTTTCTTCTCGGCCACCATGCCGCCGGAGATCACCCGGCTGACTAAGCAGTTCCTCAACGATCCGGTCCGGATCGAGGCCTCAAAGCCGGCCACCACCGGCGAAAATATCGCTCAACATCTGGTGCGCATTCCCGCCTCCGACCCGGGATCGAAGCGGCTCGCCCTGCGCGCGCTCGTGGGTCGTGACGACGTGAAGAACGGCATTGTGTTTTGCAACCGCAAGACCGAAGTCGATATCGTCGCCAAGTCACTGCGCAGCCACGGTTTCGACGCCTCGCCCATCCACGGCGACCTGGACCAGAGCCTGCGCACCAAGACACTGGAAGCTTTTCGCAAGGGCGACCTGAAGCTTTTGGTGGCCTCCGATGTGGCTGCTCGTGGTCTCGATATCCCGGATGTCAGCCATGTGTTCAACTATGACGTGCCGCACCACGCTGACGACTATGTGCACCGTATCGGCCGCACTGGCCGGGCCGGGAAGTCGGGCGTGACCTACATGCTGATAACTCCAGCCGACAGCCGAGGGCTCGACAAGGTGCTCAAGCTGATCGGCAAGGCGCCCCAGGAGGATACGCTTGACCTCGACTGGAGTTCGGTCAGGATCGAGACGCGCTCGAAGAGCGATCGCCCCAGGGGTCGGGACCGCGAAGACGGTAAGGGCCGTTCGCGCGGTCGCCCAGCCTCGGAAACTTCGGTCGCGGCGATGGAGCCGCTGGTTCCCGACCCTTTCGCCATGCCCGTCGAGGCTCCGGCCTTGGTGAGCCCAGCGCGCCCTACCGCCACCAGCGGCGAGGGCGGCGCCGAGCCGAGGACCCGCGGTCGCCGCGAACGCCGGCCACGCAACACCGCGCCGGCGGAAGGCGCGGTCACAACCGCAATCGCCCCGACGGCGGAGTCCATGCCCCGGCCCGAACGGAAAGAACGGCCCCGCCGCGCCGAACGCCCGGAATCACCCTCCCCAAGCCGGCTGGCCCCCGAACGAACGCGCGGTGTGCAACCGGTGGTGGAACGCGATGAAGACGACCGTCGCGTGGTCGGTTTCGGCTCCGACTTGCCCGCCTTCCTCGCCAGGCCGATCCAGGTCCCCGCCACGAAACGATAAAGGGCCAGTCCCGACTTCCAATCGGCGGCGGCGGTGATTTTCACTGGCGTTCCGCTAGGTCCCCCGCTTTAGGTTTCGTGAAAATCAAATTCGGAGGATTTCGAGTGACCTACGCGAGGATCAAGTTATCGTTCGCCGACCGGCTGGCGACCATCGCCCTGGCCGATTCGGCTACCATGAACGCCGCAGGCGTCGATATGATCGCCGAACTCGCCGACGCGTTCGGCCGCGTGGCGACGGGCGAGAGTGGCGCGCGGGCCGTGGTCCTGACCGGCGAGGGCCGCGGGTTCTGTTCAGGGGCCAATCTCTCCGGCGGCGGCCCAGCCGCCCGTGCGCCGGAAGCCGACGGGCGCCCCAACGCTGGCAGCGCGCTGATCACGCACTACAATCCATTCATAACCCTGCTGCGCGATTTCCCGATGCCGATCGTCACCGCCGTCAATGGCGCGGCGGCTGGGGTCGGCTGCTCGATGGCCCTGATGGGCGACATCATCGTGGCGGCCGAAAGCGCCTATTTCATGCAGGCCTTCCGCCGCATCGGCCTGGTTCCCGACGGCGGCTCAACCTATCTGCTGCCACGCATGATCGGCCGCGCCCGGGCTATGGAGATGACCTTGATAGGTGATCGCGTTCCCGCCGCCAAGGCGCTGGAATGGGGCCTGATCAACCGCGTTGTTCCCGACGACGACCTGCTGGCCGAGGCCGGCAAGATAGCCCTCGAACTGGCCAAGGGTCCGAAATCTCTTGGCCTGATCCGCAAGCTGATGTGGCGCAGCCTCGACACCCAATTCGACGAACAGCTGGCCGACGAAGCCGCGACCCAGAATATCGCTGGCAAAAGCGACGACTTCATCGAGGGCGTGCAGGCGTTCCTACAGAAACGTCCAGCGCGGTTCGCCGGCCGATAAAACACCGCTCTGATTGAATTGAAGGGTCGCCCATGGCGCGACGTGGAACGAACCGGACGGATAGCGGTTAGGCAGAAGCACACGGCGCGCCACCCACGCCACGGACCTTTAATGCCCGAAACGCCGCTGTATCCGCTGAGCTTTGTCCCGATCCATCAATACCGGCTGTGGGGCGGAAGGCGGCTGTCAGATTGGTCGAAGACGCCCCTGCCCGGCGACGGCCCGATCGGCGAGTCCTGGCTGCTCAGCGACCGCGATGACCAATGCAGCCGCGTCGCCAACGGACCGCTCGAAGGCCATACGCTAAGGCAATTGATCGAACAGGCGCCGGACCGGGTGCTTGGCGTTCTGGCTGGGCGATTCGCGCGCTTTCCCCTCCTTCTGAAGTTCCTCGACGTGCGCAAGATGCTGTCGGTGCAAGTCCACCCCTCCGACGCCAAGACAGACCTGATTCCCACCGGAGAGACGGGGAAGACCGAGGCTTGGGTCGTTCTCGAAGCCGACCCGGGCAGCCGCGTTTACGCCGGCCTCAAGTCGGGCGTGACCGCCGACGATCTGCGGTCCCTATCCCAACGCAACGTAAATGAATTCCTGGCCAGTTTCGCGCCAGCCGCCGGACAGGGAGTCCTTGTCGAAGCGGGGACCGTTCACTCCCTGGGGGACGGCGTCGTGGTGTTCGAAGTGCAGGAAAACAGCGATGTCACGTTCCGACTCTACGATTGGGACCATACCGATCCAAAGACGGGCGAGGCGCGACCATTGCAGGTCGAACAGGCCTTGGCCTGCGTCGATTTCGCCCGGGGCGTTATTCAACCGGCCGAGCCGGTGGCCGAGGAACATGCTGGCCCGCGCGTGAGCGTCCTGAACTGTGCCTATTTCACACTGTGGCGCGTCAGGAGCGCGGCACCTTTCTTCGTCGGCGCCGAGGATGAGCCCAGAATACTGGTTTGCCTCGATGGCAAAGGCCTCATCGAGTATCAGGGCACCGGTTTTGATATGGAGAGGGGCGCGGTGACCCTGCTACCGGCCTGCCTAGGGGTTTGCCGCCTGCGGCCCGAGGGCGAGATCACCGTGCTCGAAATCGCTGTGCCACGCCAGCCATGAAGGATCTCATCATATTCGATCTCGACGGCACGCTTGCGGAAAGCAAGTCGCCGCTCGACCCTGAAATGGGCAGCCTGCTTGGGCGGCTGCTTAGCGCAGTCAAAGTCGCCATCATCTCCGGGGGGGCCTGGCCGCAGTTCGAAAAGCAGGT
>JAYVYH010000172.1:0-7271 GCA_043784385.1 Caulobacteraceae bacterium
ACAACGCCGCCTTCTATACTCAACTCAAGGTTTTGAACCGGGACAAGGGGGTGAAAAGACCAAGTCACGACACCATGACCCCGGCCAGATTGTCCTTGCATAAAACCTTCGCTTTCGCCGACCTGACTTCGGTGACCGGCATTTTTCAGCGGACGCTCTATTGAATAAAAGGTAGAACCTGCCTGAACAGCACCGCCTTCGCACAGTTTTTCATGGACACCACCTATCCAGAAAACCAACCGACGAATGACGCTGTCAGCAGTAACCTGCCATCATTCGTAAAATGCGACACGCGATACGATACGTTCAATCAGGAAATACACCTGCCTTCAAATGACACCAGTTGGGGATCAAATTGGTTGAAGTGGGTGGTTGGGGCCAATTATAGCTGGAAGAAAATACGCAATACGGATTTCCAGAGAATTCCGGGGATCAACACTACGTTCCAAAGCCCTTACGGGTTACCTTTGGAGCAGTCCCTCGTGGAAACCGCCTTCGGCAATCCCACCTATGGCCACCCGGGCGACATCGACGAGGCCGACGACCGCACCTATCAGCGACAGTAGTACGCCCTGTTTGGCCAGATCGACATCAACTTCCTACCCGGCTGGAAACTGGACCTGGGGGGCCGATATTCCTGGGCGAAGGAGAGCTATGTTTCCGTCGAGACGGGTTTTTATCAGATTGGCAACCTGGGCTGCCAGACGGCGGGCCCGCCCCCATCGGCTCCCTTCACTCAAGGGGCGACATCCGGAGGAATTCTACCCAAGGCTCCCCTTACCCACGACATCAACCGTGAGAGCACGGTCTATGCTTCGGCCGCCAAGGGGTTCCGCCTGGGTGGCCCTACCGGACCGATCACCGCCGGGCCCAACTCGGTCTGCAATGGCGACTTCCATAATATCAGCCAGCCCCCCGCCGACCCAGTTCGCCTCCGTAGTCTTTAGACCTATGAGCTGGGCTCCAAAAACGCGTTCATCGATCACCGGCTGACGATCAACGCTTCGAAACACTATACGGATTGGCGCAATATCCAACAACAGATCTACCTGCCCACACGTGGTTAATATTTTACCAACAACTTAGGTAACACAAGACTCCATGGTGGTAGAGTCGAGGCGGTGGCTAGCATCAGCCGGAATCATCGCTTCAACGCCACTGCCAGCGCCAACGAATCTATGATCACCTCGACCAACAACCCGAAGGATGTCGTCGTGGGGCAACATCTGATCGAGGCGCCCGGCCTGCCCCTCACCGCCGGGGCGGTTTATTCGGCCAGGATGCGGGACGATATGCTTTTTACCGGCATCAGCGACTATGCCTACACTGGACATTCCTATGGTTCCTATCGGAAGACCGACCCGGACTATTCCAACCCCAGCTATAGCGTGGTCAATATGAGCCTGGGCCTGACACGGGGTCGCCAGCAGATCGCGATCTTCGCCAGGAACCCGCTCAACGACCGAACGGTCATCCAGAGTCCGCAGATCAACACCGTGGTCGAGGGCTATACGGTCCATCCGCGCGTGGTCGGCCTGTCGATCAGGCTCTTGTTCTAAGACCCGGCGCCGAATAACAAATTTCCAATATTTCGTAACACTTCAGCTGATCGGCCCATGGACCAGAACACCCACCATCCCGCGCGCCTCGGCATCAGCCTGCCGACGGAGATGCTGACCGCCCTGGACACCATGATCGTCTCGCGGGGCCTCGCCAACCGCTCTCAGACCATGTCTGAGCTGATTCGGCATGAACTGGCGGAGCATGGCGAAACCGAGGTCGAAGGCGTCATCGCCGGAACCATCACCCTGATCTATCGGGCCGAGAGCGGCCGGGTGCGCCACGCCCTGGCCCAGACGCAACTGACCTATCTCAAGGAGGTGATCTCCTCGCAGCATGTTTTTCTCGAGGACGACCAGTCGCTGGAGGTGCTGCTGGTGCAGGGACCGGCCGGTCGCTTGCGGCGGCTTTGCGACGACCTGCGCAAGGTCAGGGGCGTGCAGCAGATCAAGCTGGTGACGACCACAGCGCTGTTATCGCCCCTGCATGCCTATGGCGGCGTGGCGGCGGCTGCCCGATGACGGCGCGGGACACGGCGCGCCCGGCCGGAGCCCGCGACCATGCCCGGGCGATGGCGGGAATACGGGTCAAGGCCATGCCAACCATCCCGGCGATGGCCGCCACCGATCTGCCCGCTGGGGTCGATGCCGGTAGCGTGATTTGGGACGAGACGCTGGCCGCCGGCGGCTACGCCTCCCGAATTCTGTCCCGAGGCGCCCGGCTGAGGATGACCGACCTGCATGGCGACGCCAGCGTCGCCATGCAGGTGTTCAACGCCGAACGACCGGTGGAACGGCTGAATGTGGCCGATACGGTGAAGATCCAGTGGAACGCCTATCTGGGCGCGGGCAAGCTGCTATTGTCGGACATGGGTCGGGTGATGCTGAGCATCCTGGATGATGACACAGCGGGCCACGACGCCTTCTGCGGGGCGTCCAACCAGGCCTCGAACGCGCGCCACTATGGCGACGGCTTCAATCACGGCGCCCATCCGAATGCGCGCGATCGTTTCACCATCGCCTTGGCGAAATACGGCCTGAACCGCAAGGATATTCACCCGTGCGTCAACTGGTTCAAGCCGGTGCGAATCGAAGCGAACGGCTCGACAACCCTGAACTTCGGCCCCTTCGCGCCTGGCCGGCGCCTGACCCTGCGTGCCGAAATGGAACTGATTATCGTCCTGGCCAACTGCCCGCATGTGCTGGACCCGCGCACCGAATATGCCGTGACCCCTGTGCGCGCCACGGCGTGGCGCGGCCCGCCCACACCGGAAGACGACGCCATCCGTAATGCAACGCCGGAGGGTCTGCGGGCCTTCCAGAACGTCGAAGACCACTATCGCCGGTGAGGGCTCCATGAGCGAGGATACAGCCACCGTCGGGCTGGCCGGCCCCGTCATTTATGACGACGTCGTCGCGGCGCGAGCGCCATGGAGCCATGTCGTACGTGAGGGAGAAACCCTGAGGATCGTCGACCTCGAAGGCAATCAGGCCGTGGATTTTCTGGTCTACAGCCTGGCCGACGACGCCGAGCGCTATAGCGCCCAGGACACCATCGCTGCCCAGGGCAACCTCTTCCTGACCGTAGGGTCGGTGCTGCGCTCGAACGAGGGCGCGGCGATGATGACCCTGACCGAAACATCGGTGCTCTATCACGACACCATCGGCGGGGCCTGCTCCTGCGAGTCCAACACCCTCCGCTATGGCCATCACACCAAGGCCCAGCACGCCTGCGTCGACAATTTCCTGCTGGCCAACGCCGCCTATGGCCGCACCAAGCGCGACATGGTCTCCAATGTGAACTGGTTCATGAACGTGCCGGTGGAGGAAGACGGCGCCCTGGGCATCGTCGATGGGATTTCTGCGCCCGGCCTGCACCTGGACCTGCGAGCCGAGATGGACGTCGTGGTGGTGGTCTCCAACTGTCCGCAGATCAACAACCCCTGCAACGGCTTTAATCCCACGCCCGTGCGCATGATCGTGACCGCGTGTTCCGCAAGGTCCTGATCGCCAACAGGGGCGCCATCGCCTGCAGGATCATCCGCACCCTCCGCACGATGGGGATCGCATCGGTGGCCGTCTACAGCGACACCGACGTTGGGTCGCTTCATGTGTCCCAGGCTGATGAAGCCGTGCGGCTCGGGCCGGCGCCGGCGAGCGAAAGCTATCTGAACATCGGCGCCGTGCTGGCGGCGGCCAAGGCCACCGGCGCCGAGGCGGTCCATCCGGGCTATGGTTTTCTGTCAGAGAATGTCGCCTTCGCCGAGGCCTGCGCGGCGGTGGGGGTCGTCTTCATCGGCCCAACGCCTGACAATATACGTGCCTTCGGCCTCAAGCACACAGCCCGGGATCTCGCCCGCGAGCACGGGGTCCCCCTGCCGCCGGGGGCCGACCTGTTGCCAGATGTGGACGCGGCGGCGGAGGCGGCGGGGCGGATAGGTTATCCGGTGATGTTGAAGGCCACGGCCGGCGGCGGCGGCATCGGCATGCGGGTATGCGAGACCGAGGACGGCGTGCGCGCGGGGTTCGCGGCGGTCAGGCGCCTGGCCGTGGGCGCCTTTAACGACGGCGGGGTATTTTTAGAACGCTACGTCCGCCATGCCCGTCACGTCGAGGTTCAGATCTTCGGAGACGGCGTTGGAGCCGTGATCGCACTGGGCGAAAGGGACTGTTCGCTGCAGCGTCGCAACCAGAAGGTGATCGAGGAAACCCCGGCTCCGGATCTTCCGGCGACCGTTCGGACCCAGCTCCTGGAGGCGGCCGTCCGTCTGGGTCAAGCGGTGAACTACCGCTCGGCGGGCACGGTGGAATTTCTCTACGATACCACCGAAGGCGCGGCCTATTTTCTGGAGGTCAACACCCGTCTGCAAGTCGAGCATGGCGTCACCGAACAGGTCACCGGCGTCGACCTGGTGGAATGGATGATCCGGGGCGCGGCCGGGGACTATGGGTTCATGACCGCTTGGCGCGACGAGGCGGGCGGCGCCTCTATCCAGGCCAGGATTTACGCCGAGGACCCCGGAGCCGACTATCGGCCAAGTTCCGGACGCCTGACGCAGGTTAAGTTTCCACCGGACGCCCGCGTCGAGACGTGGGTGGCCGAGGGCGACACGGTAAGCGCTTACTACGACCCCCTGCTGGCCAAGCTGATCGTCACCGCGCCGGACCGACCGGCGGCAGTGAAGGCGCTGCAAAGGGCGCTGGCCGAGACCCAGCTGGCAGGAATCGAGACCAACCTAGATTGGCTACGCGCCGTCGCCGCATCGGAGGCGTTCGTCTCGGGGGCCCTGTCCACGGATACGCTGGGCCACATCGATCATCACCCCGCGACGGTCTCGGTTCTGACCAGCGGAGCGACCACCACGGTGCAGGACTACCCCGGCCGGCTGGGCTACTGGGACGTCGGCGTGCCACCCTCCGGCCCGATGGACGGCCTGGCCCTGCGGCTGGGCAACCGGTTGCTAGGCAATCCCGAGGGCGCGGCCGGGCTGGAGTTCGCCGCGGCCGGGCCGACGTTGAGGTTCAATATCGATACGGTCGCCTGTCTGGCGGGAGCCGACTTCGGGGCGAGCCTGGATGGCGCGCCAGTCACTCCCTACGCGCCGTTCGCGGCCGCCGCTGGTCAGACCCTGAAGGTCGGCCGGGTAAGCGGTGGCGGTCTGCGAGGCTATCTATTGGTCGGCGGCGGGTTCGAGGCGCCGGTCTATCTGGGCAGCAGGTCGGCGTTCACGCTGGGAGAATTCGGCGGCCATGCGGGCCGGGCCGTGGCGGCGGGCGATGTGCTGCATCTGGCCAATCCCGGGGCCGGCTCGCCGGCGCCGCCCCTGGACGCGTCCGCCCGGCCGGAGATCCGCCAGGCCTGGCGGATCAGGGTGCTGAGCGGGCCGCATGGCGCGCCGGATTTCTTTACGCCCGACGACATGGCCATGATCGGCGAAACCGAGTGGAAGACGCACTATAATTCCAACCGAACCGGCGTGAGGCTGGTGGGCCCCAAACCACATTGGGCCCGGCGCGATGGAGGCGAGGCGGGACTGCATCCCTCGAACATCCACGACAACGCCTATGCGGTCGGGGCTATCGATTTCACCGGCGACATGCCGATCATCCTGGGTCCCGACGGCCCTTCGCTGGGCGGTTTTGTCTGCCCGTTGGTGGTGATCCAGGCCGATTTGTGGAGGGTCGGGCAACTGGCGCCTGGGGACACCGTGCGGTTCGAGGTGGTGGGCGACGCCATCGCGCGCCGGGCCGAATGCGATCAGGACGCCCTGGTGGCCAGCCTGACGGCGCCACCCGCCGCGCCGACGCCGGTCCCCAGCCGCGACGCCAGTCCGATACTTCGAGAAATGCCCGCGAGGGGTGAACGGCCACGGGTGGTCTACCGACGGCAGGGCGACCGCAATCTGCTGGTCGAATATGGCCCGATCACCCTGGACATCGAGCTGCGGCTGCGGGTTCACGCGCTGATGCTGGATCTCCAGGCCCTGGCCCTGCCGGGCGTGATCGACATCACCCCGGGAATCCGATCCCTACAGGTCCACTATGACGCCCGGATATTGAGCCAGACCCGGTTGCTGGACGTCCTGGCCGAAGCCGAGGAACGGCTGGCCGGCCTCGACGATATCGAAATTCCCTCACGCATCGTCCATCTGCCTCTGAGCTGGAATGATCCGGCCATCCGTCAGGCCATCGACAAATACATCCAGTCGGTGCGCGATGACGCGCCATGGTGCCCGGACAACATCGAGTTCATCCGGCGGATTAACGGCCTGGACAGCATGGAGGACGTCCGGCGGATAGTGTTCGACGCCCGCTACCTGGTGATGGGCCTGGGCGATGTCTATCTGGGCGCCCCGGTAGCCACGCCCATCGATCCGCGTCACCGTCTGGTGACCACCAAATACAACCCGGCCCGCACCTGGACCCCGCCCAATGTGGTAGGCATTGGTGGGGCCTATATGTGCATCTATGGCATGGAGGGTCCGGGTGGCTACCAGCTGTTCGGGCGCACCATTCAGGTCTGGAACACCTGGCGCCAAACCCACGCATTTACCGATGGCAAGCCCTGGCTGCTTCGGTTCTTCGATCAGATTCGCTTCTTTCCGGTCAGCCATGAAGAGCTGATGGTGTGGCGGCGTGACTTTCCGCTCGGCCGGCGCGAAATCCTCATCGAACAGGAAACCTTCCGCCTGAAAGACCACCGGGCCTTCGTGGTCGCCAATCGCCAGAGCATCGAAGCCTTCCAGGATCGCCGCCGGAGCGCCTTCGACGCCGAGCGCGCCGCGTGGGAGCGGGACGGCGAGTTCGACCGGGCGGAAGCCCTGTCGGCGGCCGTCGCGCCCGAGGCCGAGACCAGCCCGACCATCGCCCCGATCGGATCCGAGCTGATCGAGGCGCCCCTCGGCGGCAGCCTGTGGAAGATGCGGGTGGCCGTCGGCGAGGCGGTGGCGAAGGACGCGGAAATCGCCGTCATCGAGGCCATGAAGGCCGAGGTGGCGATCCATAGTCCGGCCGCGGGCATTGTGACCGCCATCTATGCTCGGGAGGGACAGCCCGTCGCGCCGGGGGCTGCCCTGATTGCACTGGAACCAGCCTGATGGATTTCGAGCGTCTGAGCGTCACAAAGATCGCCGCCGACGTCAATTCCGGCCGACAGGGCGCCGTCGCCGTCGCCACGGAGTCCCTGGCGCGTATCGCCGCCTATGAGACCAT
>JAYVYH010000173.1:0-12453 GCA_043784385.1 Caulobacteraceae bacterium
TTCGCCCATTAGACTGATTTCTACCAACAGCGTCACCGTGTCCTGTTTACGGCGCTCGCTTTGCAAAGTTGAAGGAATTCGTGATCGACGATCAAATCCTGGTCGATGCCCGAGGCCACCGCTGCCCGGTTCCGACTCTAAAACTAAGGCGAGCTTGCGAGGCCGCCGCCGCCGGCGCCGTTCTACGCCTGCTGACCGACGATCCCATGGCGCGCATTGACGCGCCCCACTTCGCGAAACAGGCGGGTCTTGAAGTGCTTAAAGTCGAGATGGTTGGAGGGGTCGTTTCGGTGTGGATCCGAAAACCTCCATGCGCGTCTTGAGCATGGCGCTTAAGGGGCGCGGCGCGCCGTTGGGGGGAACGGCGCGCCGCCAGGATAAGTGATCCTGGTTGACGCCGTCGTAGCGAGGGACGGGAAAGCGCGGCGGCAATCAACGTCCTCTCCCTAGGATCACACGCCTGAACCGGAGATGAACAGTATCTTACGGTTTGGTTAGATAGCGCCAGCGCCCTCCAGCGTCCCGATATCAGCGGCGGAAAATCCCCAACTTTCCAGCGCGGTGCGGTTGTGCGCGCCGATGGCTGGCGGCGGTCCCGCGATGGCGCCCGGGGTGGCGGAAAACCTCGGCGCCGGCGCGGGTTGGATCACGCCGTCGATTTCGACGAAGGTCTGGCGAGCCACGTTATGGACGTGCCGAGGCGCTTCATCAAGGCTCAGCACCGGTCCGAAACAAACGTCGGTGCCGGCCATGATCTCACACCATTCGTCGCGGGTCTTGCCGACGATCGCGGCCGCCAGTTTTTCACGCAAGGACGGCCACTGGGCACGGTCCATCTGCGCCTTGAAGGCCGGATCGTCGATGCCGGTCTTTTCCAGTAGCAGCGCGTAAAATTGCGGTTCGATGGAGCCGATAGCAATCCACTCACCATCGGCGCACTGATAGGTGTCATAGAAGTGAGCCCCGCCGTCGAGCAGGTTCGAACGGCGGGTGTCGCTCCACGCCCCGGCCGCCTTGAACCCGTAGAACATGGCCATCAGCGAAGCGGCGCCATCGCTCATCGCGCAGTCGATCACCTGGCCCTGGCCGGTTGCCCGGGCATGGATCACACCGGCCAGCAAGCCGAACGCCAGATAGAGTGCGCCGCCGCCGAAATCGCCGACCAGATTAAGTGGCGGGATCGGCTTTTCCGCCGTGCCAATCGCGCCAAGCGCGCCGCTGATGGCGATATAATTCATGTCATGGCCGGCGGCCTGGGCATAAGGACCGGTCTGGCCCCAGCCGGTCATCCGGCCGAAAACCAGCTTTGGGTTGCGCGCCAGGGCGACGTCGGGTCCAAGACCCAGCCGTTCCATCACCCCGGGCCGGAAGCCCTCGAAAACCGCGTCGGCGGTTTCCATCAGCTTGAGACAGCCTTCCACCGCCGCCGGCGATTTCAGGTCCAGCGCCACCGACTTACGGCCGCGCGCGGTGATATCGGTCTTGGCTGCGCGCCCAGGACCCTTGCGGTCGATGCGCACCACGTCGGCGCCGAGATCTGACAACAGCATGCCACAGAACGGACCCGGCCCGATGCCGGCGAATTCCAGGACCTTGAGGCCCGATAGCGGTCCTTGGCTCATGATGGGGTTTCCTCTTCAGTATTTTGACCTTCTCTAACACACAGCCCCTGCCCTATCGTCATGCAAGGGCCGACTGTCTTTCGGTGGGGGGTGTGGAGCGTTAGTGTGTCGAGGAACTGGCGCGCCTTGGGGGGCTGATCGTGGGACCAGACATTCAAGGCGGCGGCGCAAGGCGGCTTTATGCGTTGACCATCGCCATCGCGGTTGCCGTGACCATCGTCGTCTGGCGCAACCGCCGGCCGCAAAAGCTGCGAATGGAACGCCTTTGGGTGCGACCAATGCTGTTCGCCCTGATCATCGCCGCCAACCTCACCGCCTCGCCAGCGCCGCTGACCGCGGTGAGCATCGGTCTATTTCTCATTTCGGTGGCGGTAGGCGCGGGTCTTGACTGGCAAAGGGGTCGTTTCATACGCATTGAGGGTGATCCCGAGACCCATGCTGTCACATCCCGCGCATCGGTGGTGGGCGTCGTTTTTAATGTCGCGATCCTGGCTCTCCGGATGGTTCTGCGCGGCTCCGTTCTGGAAGGCCACGCGGCGCACGGCGTGCCAGCAATAGTGATAACCGAAGCACTCGTTCTGCTGCTGGGCGCGATGATCATCACGCAGAATTTGGAAATGTGGTTGCGCGCGCGAGGGTTGCTTGAGGCGGCTTGGGTGTCGAAATCAACGGCTGGAACAGTCGCCAACTAGCGGCCAGCGATGGAGATTCATCGAGAAATACAAGCCAGCCGATCCGGTCACCGAACCGCCAATGGAGGGCCGTTAGGGCCGTCCGGGCTAGAAGCCGCGGCGGAATCCGGGTCGCGATCCGACGCCCGGCCTCGGCTTTACGACCACGCGCTTAGGCGGTGGTGGCGGCGGTGGGGGAGGCGGAGGCGGCGGCGCCCAGGGCGACAGCTGCGGCGCGGCGGCCGTCCCTTTGGCGAGATTGGCCAGTTCCTTGAGAATCTTCTCGGCCGCGCCAAGCCGCTGCTCCGGGGTTTCCCATTCGCCCTTGATCACCACTTTCTGGTCGGGGCGCAGCCGCCAGACCTGGGTATTGCGCTGCACAAAGGCCACAAGTCCGGCGGGATGGGCGAAATGATCGGCGCGGAAGCTGACTACGGCGCCCTTCGGGCCGATATCGATCTTCGATACGTTGGCTTCGCGGCAGAGCCCCTTGATCGCCACCACCTTCAACAGATGGTCGGCCTCATCCGGCAGGGGACCGAACCGGTCGATAAGCTCGGCGGCCAGGGCTTCGCGGTCATCCGAACGTTCCGCTTCGGACAATCGGCGGTAGAGGGCCAGCCTTACGTTCAGATCAGGGACATAGACCTCTGGTATGAGCACCGCCGCGCCAGTGTTGATCTGCGGCGACCACCCCCGGTCGAGAGACAGGTCCCGCTCCCCATCGGCGTTGGGTTTGGCCTTGAGTTCGGCCACCGCGTCTTCCAGCATCTGCTGATAGAGTTCGACACCGATCTCGCGGATATGGCCTGACTGGTCGTCACCCAGAAGATTTCCACCACCCCGGATATCGAGGTCATGGCTGGCCAACTGGAAACCCGCGCCCAGGCTGTCGAGTGATTGCAGAACGTGCAGGCGTTTTTCCGCCAGTGGGGTGATCGGGCGCCCATAGGGAGTGGTCAGATAGGCGTAGGCGCGGGCCTTTGCCCGGCCTACCCGGCCCCGCAACTGATAGAGCTGGGACAGACCAAACATGTCGGCCCGGTGAACGATCAGGGTGTTGGCGGTCGGCACGTCTAGACCTGATTCGACGATGGTCGTGGATAGCAGTACGTCGTATCGGCCATCGTAGAAGGCGGTCATCACGTCTTCCAGTTGGGTCGGCGCCAACTGACCGTGCCCAACGACATATTTTATTTCCGGGACCTGTTCGGTTAGAAATTTTTCCAGATCCGGCAGATCCTTCAGGCGTGGCGCCACATAGTAGGCCTGACCACCGCGATATTTCTCCCGTAGCAGCGCTTCGCGGATCGAGACGGGATCCCAAGGCGTAACGTAGGTTCGCACCGCCAGCCGGTCGACCGGCGGGGTGGCGATGATCGACATCTCGCGAATTCCCGACAACGCCATCTGTAGGGTCCGCGGTATTGGCGTCGCCGTCAGGGTCAGCATGTGCACCTCCGCGCGCAGGGACTTCAAGGCCTCCTTATGCTTGACTCCGAAGTGCTGCTCCTCGTCGACGATGACCAACCCCAAGTCCTTGAACGCCACGTATTTAGACAGCACCGCATGGGTGCCGATGACGATCTCGATCTCGCCCTTGGCCAACCCGGTCCGGGTTTCGTTGGCCTCCGCGGTCGGCACCAGCCGCGAAAGTCGCCTGATCCGCACCGGCCAGCCCTGGAACCGCTTGGTGAAGGTCGAATAGTGCTGACGGGCCAGCAGGGTGGTCGGGCAGACCAGAGCCACCTGGCGCCCGCTCATCGCCATCACAAACGCCGCCCGCAGCGCCACCTCGGTCTTGCCGAAGCCCACGTCACCACAGATTAGCCGGTCCATCGGCCGCCCGGACGCCAGGTCGGCCAGCACGTCGTGAATGGCGTTCAGCTGGTCGTCGGTTTCGTCATAAGGGAACCGCGCGCAGAACTCGTCGAACAGGCCGTGCGGCGGATCCACCTCCTCGACACTCTTGGTGGCCCGGGCGGCGGCGATGGCGATCAGGCCTTCGGCCATGTCGCGCAGCTTTTCCTTGGCCTTGGCCTTGCGAGACTGCCAAGCGGCGCCGCCCAAACGATCGAGCTGGGCCCCCTCCCCGTCCGCGCCGTAGCGCGTGAGAAGATCGATGTTCTCGACCGGCAGATAGAGCTTGGACTCGGCCGCGTAATGTAGCTCCAGGCAATCGTGCGGCGCCTCCATCACCTCTAGTGTCTTCAGGCCCTCGTAGCGGCCGATACCGTGGTCGACGTGTACCACTAAATCACCAGGCGTCAGAGCCGACGCTTCTGCCAGAAAGTTCGAGGCCCGTCGGCGACGGCGTGGGCGCGCCAAGCGGTCGCCCAAGATGTCGGTCTCGGAAATCACCGCAAGAGTATCGGTCTCGAAGCCGGTCTCCAGCGGCAGCACGCAACGTTGTGGTTTCTTGGGGTCGGCAGCCTTGGCGGCCTGCCAATAGGGCGCCAGAGAGATGCCCTTCAGCCCGTGATCCGCCAGCATTGAACCCAGGCGGTCGGATGAACCTTCAGACCACGACGCGAACAACACCCGCTTGCCGGCGGCCGCCAGCCGACGTGCATGATCAGCCGTGGCTTCGAACAGATTGACGCTGTCCTGCGCTCGCTCGCCGGCGAACGAACGCCCGAGCTTGGCGCCCAGGTTGATGGTTCCCGGCGACGATTCACCCTGGAATGGATTGAAGTAGCGGCTTGGCCGATCACCTATGCGCTCATCCCATTCGCGGGCGGTCAGATAGAGGGCATCGGCCGGCAGAGCACGATAGTGGGTCTTCCGTTCGGTCTGGTCGCGAGCCTCGAAGGCGTCGGCGATTACCGCCAGCCGTTCGTCGCGCGCCTCGGGCGCCAGATGATCGACACCAATGAGGACCCGGTCGGGCAGATAGTCGAACAGGGTCTCCAGCCGTTCGTAGAACAGCGGCAGCCAATGCTCCATACCTGCGCGTCGGCCGCCCTCACTGACAGTGGCGTAGAGCGGGTCGTCACCCGGTGCGCCAAACGCGGCCAGATAGCCGGAGCGGAATCGGGCGATGGCGGCGGCGTCGAGCAATGTCTCGCTGACAGGACGCAGGTCTACGGTCCTCAGCTGTTTGGTCGATCTCTGGGTTTCGCGATCAAACGACCGGATCGATTCGAGGGTGTCGCCGAACAGATCCAGACGAACCGGCTCCTCGGCCGACGGAGGGAAGACATCGATCACACCGCCGCGTACGGCGAATTCGCCCCGCTCGGACACCGTCGAGGCCCGTTGATAACCGTTGACCGCGAAATAGCGTTCCAGATCGGCGATATCGACGCTGGCGCCCACCGTAGCCGCATAGCCGGCCGCGGTGACCGAACCCCGAGGCGGCACGCGCTGCATCAGCGCCGGCGCGGTGGTGACCAAGAGCGCCGGGGCCTTGGCGTCCAGGCCCCGCGCCAACCGCGTTAGGGTAGCCATCCGCAGGGCGGCGAGGCCCGCCGAAGGCCCCACGCGGTCATACGGAAGACAGTCCCAGGCCGGGAACGAGATGATTTCGATCTCCGGCGCGAAAAACGCCATGGCGTCGCTGAATGCCGACGCCCGCGAGCCGTCCCGGGCCACGAACACGGTCAGGCCGCCGCGGGCGCGAGCGATGTCGCTCATCACCAAAGCGTCGAAGCCCTCGGGCGCGCCGGTCAGGGCCAGAGCCCCGCCATCGCCTGTGATCGTCTTCATATCCGATTGCTGAGACAGGACGGCGGCCTCGGCCTAGCCGCCCTGGGGGGCGGTGGATTCACCCGGCCTAAAGGCCCGCAGCTGAGCCATAAGGTCGTCGTCGAATTCGCTTGGGACCTCAAGCGAGCCGAGAATCCAACCATAGATGTCGTGGTCGGATTGTTCCAACAGGGCCTCGAAGCGATCCAGTTCGTTCGCCGACATCGACCGGGCATATCGATCCGAGAACAGCCCGAGAATCAGGTCCGCCTCGCGAAAGCCTCGGCGCCAGGCGCGGAACCTGACTCTGTTCAAACGTGTCTCGTCCATGGAAGCCGGCGGTATAGGACCGAGCGGCGGCCGACGCCAGAGGGCTGAGGTCTCAAAAGACTCCGGCCTATGCGTCCTGATCGCGAAAATAGGGTTCCACCTCGCCCTGGAGCTTCAGGGTCATCGGCTTGCCTTGACGGTTGACGGTGGTCCCGACGGTCAGGCGAACCCAACCCTCGCTCACACAATACTCGTCCACATTGGTCTTCTCGACGCCCTTGAACCGGACGCCGACACCGCGCGCGAGCACCTCGGCGTCGTGGTGTGGGCTGCCTGGATCTATGGCCAGGCGGTCTGGAGGCGTGTCGCTCATAGCTGTCGAAACCGTTCGCGCGTTGAATGAGTTGGTGTGGCGGGTTGATACAGAGCGCGGACGCGCGGGTCCATCCCGGCTTCGCGACGCCCGCGCCGACACCCGCTGGATCGGCTATGATCGGGCGATGAGGCCTGAGATTCTATTTCCGATATTTGGCCCGATCACTTCGCTGAAGGGCGTCGGCGAGCGGGTCGCGCCCTTGCTGGAACGGGTGGCGGGGCCGCTCGTGCGCGATCTGATTTTCCTGCCCCCTCAGGGAATTATCCAGAGACCCACCAGATCAATCGTCGAGGCGATCGAAGGCGAGGTTCAGACGCTCATGGTCACCGTTGAGTCCCATCAGAAACCCGCGAGGCCCGGACAGCCTTGGAGAATCCGGGTCTTCGATGACACCGGTTTCCTGTTCCTGACTTTCTTCAAGGGCCATGGTCCACACCTAGAACAGCGCAATCCGGCGGGCGCTGTGCGCCTGGTGAGCGGCAAGGTAGAGCGGGATCGGCTGGGCGGCACGCCCCAGATCACCCACCCGGACTATCTTGTCCCCGAAGATCGCGCCGTCGAGATTCCGGCGGTGGAGGCGGTCTATCCAACAACGGCGGGCCTACCTTCGCGCGCCGTCCGGCGATTTGCCGGACTGGCGCTGCAACGGGCGCCTGAACTTGCCGAGTGGCTCGATCCGGCCTGGCTGCGACGGCAGGCCTGGCCAAGTTGGCAAGAGGCGTTGCGCCTCCTGCACAACCCCATCGGCGAAGGTGATCTGTCGCTCCAATCGCCAGCCCGGCGGCGTCTGGCGTTCGATGAGCTGGTCGCCCATCAACTGGCCCTGGCCGAACGCAAGAGCGTCCGACGCCAGACCCCCGCCCCCATCATTGCCTCCAGCGAGCTCGCCCGCGCGGCGCGAGACGCCCTGCCGTTCCGCCTGACCGCCGCCCAGGAACGCGCCCTGAGCGACATACGCGCCGATCTGGCGTCCGGGAGCCGCATGACCCGGCTCCTGCAAGGCGACGTCGGAGCCGGTAAGACGGTGGTCGCCTTGCTCGCGATGATGGATGTCGCGGCCACGGGCCTGCAGTCCGTTCTGATGGCTCCAACGGAGATTCTGGCTCGCCAGCATTGTGACACCATCGCCGGTCCCCTGGCCGCCCAGGGGATCAAGACTGTTCTTGTCACCGGCCGGGGAACGCGGGCCGAGCGCGAGGACCAACTTGCGGCTCTGCTGTCCGGTGACGCTCTGGTGGCGGTGGGGACCCACGCCTTGTTTCAGGAGGGGGTGACCTTCAAGGCGCTCGGCCTGACCATCATCGACGAACAACACCGGTTCGGGGTTTCCGAGCGCGGAAGGCTGCGGGCCAAGGGCGAGTCGGCCCATCTTCTGGCGATGTCCGCCACGCCGATTCCCCGCACGCTGGAACTGACCCTCTATGGCGATCTGGATGTTTCCAACCTGGATGAAAAGCCGCCCGGCCGCAGGCCGGTCGCCACCCGCGCCGCGCCCATGCGCCGGCTGGTCGAGGTAGTCGATCGGTTGAAACGGGCCGTCGCTGATGGCGCCCAGGCTTTTTGGATATGCCCATTGGTGGCCGAGTCGGATCTTCTGAATCTGGCGGCGGCCGAGGCGCGATACACTGAACTCCAAGTCGTGTTCGGAGATCGGGTTGGCCTGATTCACGGCCGCTTGCCCGGCGTCGAGAAGGACGCGGTAATGGCGCGGTTCGTCCAGGGTCAGTTAGCTATCCTGGTCGCCACGACTGTCGTGGAGGTCGGAGTCGATGTTCCCGCGGCCTCGATCATGGTCATTGAGCAGGCCGAACGGTTTGGGCTGGCTCAACTGCATCAGCTTCGCGGGCGGGTGGGCCGGGGGGCCACCGCCAGCAGTTGCGTCCTGCTTTATGACGAGCCGCTGTCGGATGCGGCCAGCCGTCGATTGGACATCCTGCGCCAAACCGATGACGGATTTCTGATCGCGGAGCGGGATCTGGAACTTAGGGGCGGCGGTGATCCCCTCGGCCTCGTCCAAAGCGGCTTCCCGACCTATCGGCTGGCCGACCCGATCGCGCATCGCGACCTGATCGCCGTGGCGGCGGATGATGCTCGTCTGATTCTGAACCGCGACCCGGACCTGTCCTCACCCCGAGGCCAAGCGTTGAGAGTGTTGCGCGAGCTCTTCGATTGGCGAAGCGACGGTGTCCTCAGCGACGCCGGTTAGACTCAAGGGCGCCCGCTGTCCAGGCTGACAACCGGGCGCGGGAGTCGGCTTCCAGGTCGGCCCAGAACAGATTGTAGGGCGCAACCCTCAGGCGGGTGGCCCATCCTCCATGCGGACGCAGGGAGGCCGAGCGCGGCGTCGTCACCCGCAGGACGCCATCAACGCATTGGGCGCCCACCTGCCTGGCCATGAATCCGGGGCGAACACCCCACTCAAGACCGGTGGCGTTAGCCGCGCCCTGGCTAAACCTTGGGGGGATGTCCGAGAGGCTGACCGCACCGATAAGAGGATTGACGCAAAGTGGCTGGCGGCCGTGGAGGCCGACCAGAGCGCCCCTGGCGTTCCAGACCAAGCTGCGCGTCATGATGCGTCGGATTCGTCCAAAATCCAGCCTCAACGCGGACGTCCACGCCACCAAACATCCAGACTGATCGCGTCTGGCGCAAGCCGCCACTGGCTTTTCCCCGATATACCCGTCGGCTGGAACAGTGGTTTCGATCAGATAGGCCGCCACCAGCCGCCTTCGCATGGCGGGATTTGTCTCGATCTCGTCGCGCAGCAGCCGGCTGGCCAGAGTCCCGCCCTGCTCCACGCCGATCAGCATGAAAGGGCGGTCCTGGCCGAGGCGCGTTTCAAAGACCCGGAATGCGGCTCGCACATCCCCATATGCGAACGCCCTGGCTTCGATCGCATCATCGAACAGGGTGAGGGATGTGTAGAGGCTGGCCTGTCGGTAGAGCGGCGCGAATACACGTCCGACCGCCGCAAAGGGTCCGGCGTAGTTGGGCAGAATCACTCGGTTGAGCAGGCGGAGCGAAGCGCGGTCGGCTATCGGCCCATTCCAGTTTCGTCCACCGTCGAAGGTGGTGGGATGCACGAAGAACACATCGACGGGTGGATCGTCCGGTCTCAATGGACCCGGCGACAGCGCCCAGGATGAGGCGCGGGCGTAAACCGGCGGTGGTGGCGGCTTGTAGACGGTGTAAGGCAATTCAGGGTCGAGTAGGGCCTGCAGTATGTCGCCCCACCAGATCATCAGGGCCGCCGCCAGAAGCATGATCAGCAGGCCCGCTGATGCCAGATGCCAGACTCTGACAGAACCGAAGCCAGCCATGGAAACCAGCGCCTCCGTGGAGTCTAACGATACGGGTCAGGCTTGGAGAGATACCGCCCGACATAGTCAGCGACGCCGTCTTCCAGCGAGGTGGCGTCAGCCGTCCATCCCAGGTTTCGCAGACGATCCAGGCCGGCCCGCGTGTAGTACTGATAGGCTCCGCGCAGGGCCTCGGGCATCTCGATGTAGTCGATCCGGGGGGGCTGCCCAGCGGCCTCGAAAACGGCGCGAGCCAGATCCGCGAATGACCGCGCTTGCCCGGAACCTAGGTTGAATACGCCGTTCACGCCGCTCGACCGCACCAGCCAACCGACGCAATCAGCCACGTCCCGCACATAGACGAAGTCGCGAAACTGGCCGCCATCAGGGTAGTCCGTCCGATAGGACTTGAAGAGTTTCACCCGCTCTCCGGCCACTACGGTTGGCCAGATCTGCGAGACCACCGAACCCATCGCGCCCTTGTGACCCTCATTGGGACCATAGACGTTGAAGAATTTCAGCCCCGTCCAACTTGGCGGCGCCTTGCCGGCGGCGGCTTGCCGAACCGCGAACAGATCGAACAGCGCCTTTGACCAGCCGTAGGGATTAAGGGGCCGCAGGGTGCTTAGCGAAGAGGCTTCCTGGAAGTCGTCGAAACCAAGCGCGCCATCACCGTAGGTCGCGGCGGAAGAGGCATAGATAAATCGACAGCCATACTCGGCGCACCAGCGAAACAGATCCCTCGACAGGGCGAAGTTGTTCGTCAGAATTCGGTCGGCGTCGGTCTCAAGCGTGGACGACACGGCGCCCATGTGAATGATCAGGTCAACCGCGCGCCCGTTCTGGCCGAGCCAGTCGAACAGCCCCTCCGGCGGTATGATATCCGCGATCGCATGCTTGGCGAGATTGAGCCATTTGCCGGAGTCAGATCGTCTGAGTCGGTCGCAAACGACAACCTCGTATCCCGGATCCTCAAGAAGGGTCGCGACGATGTTCGAACCGATGAAACCGGCCCCGCCGGTAACCAGGATCGTCGAACTCGCCACGGCCTACGCCTCCGCGATCGATCGACGCTTGGCTAGTGCGTCATAGTCGAGGAGTTCCCTGAGAAGCCCCTCGAGGCTCTTCAGCGGAACCATGGTCGGTCCGTCCGACGGGGCGTGATCCGGATCCTGATGGGTTTCGAGAAACACGGCGGCGACTCCTATAGCCACCGCGGCCCTAGCCAATACCGAGACAAATTCGCGCTCACCACCGGCACGGTCGCCTTGCCCACCTGGCTGCGCAACCGAATGGGTGGCGTCGAACACGACGGGGCAACCGATCCTGGCAAGGATTGGCAACGCGCGCATATCGGAGACCAGCGTATTGTAGCCGAACGACACGCCGCGCTCGCAGGCCATCACGTTGCGGTTTCCCGCCAAGGTTGCCTTGGCGATGACATTTTTCATGTCCCAGGGCGCGAGGAACTGTCCCTTCTTGATATTGAGGGCCGCGCCGGTCCGGGCAGCCGCTACGATCAGATCGGTCTGCCGGCTGAGGAACGCCGGAATCTGCAGAACATCGACGACTTCGGCTGCCAGCGCGCATTGATCGACCTCATGAACGTCGGTCAGGGTAGGTAACCCCGTCGTCTCGCGAATTTCCGCGAATATCGGCAAGGCCTCGGCGAGGCCGATACCCCTCGCGGCGCCGCCGGAGGTCCGGTTGGCCTTGTCAAAGGAGGTTTTGTAGATGATTCCGATTTGCAGCCGCCGCGAAATCTCGCTTAGCGCGTGAGCCATTTCGAGCGCGTGCTGGCGACTTTCCAACTGACACGGGCCTGCAATCACCGAGAGCCGTTCGGCGTTGCCGATCCGAACCGCGGCTCCTTTAGCCGTTTTGAGCTCGATGACCGGATTGGGTTGCATGGTCGCGGGTCTCCCTGATCCGACGCTCCTGGACCGGCGTAGAAGTGAATACAAGATGGGCTAGATTCAAGCCGGCGGCCCATCACAGACAAGAGGCGATGCCTATGCCCCTGCCGGCCGTGGTCTGGCTACGAAATGATCTGCGGCTCGCCGACAACCCGGCGCTGAGCGCGGCCGCATTGGCCGGACCCGTCATTCCGTTGTTCATTCTCGATGAAACAGTGGGGACCAGACCCCTGGGCGGCGCCGCGCGGTGGTGGCTGGACAAATCCTTGCGAGCGTTGTCGGTCGATCTGGCCGATCGAGGCGCGGCGCTTGTGTTAAGACGGGGCTCCGCCGAACAGGTTCTCCAGGAGGTGATTGCCGAGACCGGCGCAAGATCGGTTTATTGGAACCGGTTGTACGATGCCTCGGCGGTATGCCGGGACGGCAAGATCAAAGCGGCTCTGCAAGCCACGGGCGTTATCACGAGCTCTTTCAACGGCTCCCTGCTGAACGAACCATGGACCGTTAAAACCGGAGCAGGCGGCCCCTATCGTGTATTTACTCCCTATTGGCGCGCGGCGCTCCCGTTCGCTGACGAGTCGGCGCCAGACATTACGCCGCCGAGGTTCCAAG
>JAYVYH010000174.1:0-10160 GCA_043784385.1 Caulobacteraceae bacterium
CTTGTCGATGAAGAAGGGCCTCTCGCCCCGATACACCCGGGTCACCGCCAGATAGCGTTCTCCCAACCGAACGAAATCCTGGCGGGTCATCTCTGCCAAGGCGGCCGGATAGCGCGGGTTACCCAATTCGGAATCCCGACCCTGGATCTCAAGGACAGTCCGCTGGATGTCGGCCAGCTCTTGCGTGCCTTCCACCTTGGAGTGCGAGGCGAGGATCTGTTCGAGAAGAGTGGACCCGGATCTTAGCAGGTCCAGAATGAATATCAGGTCGGGCCGCGAGTCACCCCAGCCGCACCGGTGGTCGAAGAAATCCCGCGTACAGACCTCAATCTGGTGGCGGGTGTTGGTCTCCATGACTTCCGGGCCATGGCGGCTTTCCGAACGTTTCAGGGCGTTGCCCCGATCATAGTATGACCAGGATTCGGCGATCTCGTCCCGGTCTTCCAGAGCCTTGCCGAGCGCGAAACACAGGTGATAGCGGTCCACCAGGCCCGTTGACGCCGCCGCCTGCTGGGCACGCATGCGCGCCATTTCCTCGTCGCTGAACCGGTACAGCTTGAGGTTCGCTAGGCTCCAGTAGGAGTCGCCAAAATCAGGACGCGTCTCGGCCGCCGCACGGTAGGCGTCGATCGCCTCCGGAACTTGGCCGACGGTCTTAAGCGCATGGGCGATCCACAGGTGAACGTCGGCGGATGCCGGGGTGTCGATCAGCATATCCCGATAGAGCGCGATCGCCTTGTCATGCTCGCCAAGGCCCACGGCGATCGAGGCGGCCAGCGATCTATAGTCCGCGTTGCCTGGTTCCGGCACGAGCAGCTGTTGCGCAAACTCCAGCGGGACGGCCGTCATGGCGACGCCCTGCGGGACGCGGAGGCGCGCCTGCGCGATCTGCCGGAGAATCGCGATTTGCTGCTGATCGCGGCCATCAGCCTGCGGCATTTGCGGCGCATACCCGAGGCCCTGGCGATGCTTGTACACCCAGACCTTTGACGTCGAATGGGTCGAGATGGCGCCCACGGGCGTGATCTACAGCTGGATCCGTGTCTGGCACCCGGTCACCATGACGCGGCGCCACCGTTCACTCTTGTGCAATGGCGCCGCGTCAAGCGGAGAGGCCGGCTGACATGGCTATCGTTTGTGAAGACGCCCTCAAGCAGAAGATCACCGGCCAGCGGACGGTCTACACCGACACCAACACCATGCTCTATGCGCTCGGCATCGGCCTGGGCCGCGATCCGCTCAACGAGAAGGAGTTGCCCTTCGTGTTCGAGCAGGGTGGTTTGCGCGTGGCGCCGGCCATGGCAGCGGTGCTGGCGCGCCGCAGTATCGCTGGCGGGTTGAATCTGGACATGACGCTGGTGCTGCATGGCGAGCAGCGTCTGAAAGTATATCGGCCGATGCCGCCAAGCGGCGCGCTGGTCTATTCCGAAACGGTGGTCAGCCTGGAGGGCGAAGACTAGCCGCTGTTGACCCTTGGCAGAACGATCTTCGCGCGCGGCGACGGCGGTTTCGGCGGCCCGACCGGGCCGACGCCGGCGGTGCACAAGATTCCCGACAGCGCGCCGGACATCCGCCATGTGATCGAGACGCGCGCCGATCAGGCGTTGCTCTACCGGCTGAACGGCGACCATGACCCGACGATGATCGCCAGTTTCGACGTACGTTTCACCTCGCCGGCCTATCCAGGCGAGACCATCGCGACAGAAATCTGGGTGGACGGCGATGTGGTGTCGTTTCGCGGCCAGGTCATCGAGCGCGGAGTCATCGCGATCAACAACGGCAGATGCCTATTGAGGCGAAAGAGGTCCTGAGGACAGCGGTTTAAGGCTCGTCGCCTATGTCCACCGCTTGCGGGCCGAGTTGTTCGCGCAGATTGTCCTTCATGCGCCGCAGCACCTCCTCGGCCACTCGCACTTCGTCCGGCGGCACGCCTTGCAGAATGGTCGAATTCAGGTCGCGCCCTACGTTCCGCATCTGCTCGAACACCTCGTAGCTGCGGTCGGTGAGCTCATCGCTTCAAGCCTTCGTCGACGGGGCGGCCCACGCCGCCACGACCGTGTGCGCCTGTTTGAGGTGGGGCATGTCGAGCATCTTGCCATCCAACCCGACGACGCCCACCCCCGGTTTGGCGTCGAAGGCGGCGATCACCCGCCGCGCATGATCGACTTCGCCGTCCGAGGGCGTGAAACTCTCGTTGATCGGGATCACCTGGGCCGGATGGATGGCGATACGGCCGGTAAATCCCTCGGCCCGAGCCGCGCGGCACGACGCCCGCAGGCCGGCCTCGTCGGTGAAGTCGACGTGCAGCGTCTCGATCGCCTGGACGCCGGCCGCGTGGGCCGCCAGCAGAGTCAGGGAGCGGGCCATGCGATAGGTCAGCGCCCAGGCGCCGTCGGCGTCCAGGTTGGTGCTCGCACCCACTGCCGCGCTCAGGTCCTCGGCCCCCCAGGTAAGGCCACGCAGCCGGGTCAGGCCCGCCTGCGCATAGTCACCCAGACGGAACGGCGCCGCCGCGGTCTCCGTGGCCACGGGCAATATGCCGATGGAGCCCGGTTCGACGCCGGCCTGAACCTCCAGCGCATCGAGATAGAACGACAGGCGTTGAACGTCCTCTGGTCCATCGGCCTTGGGCAGCATGACGCCATCCGGCGCGGCGCCCACCACCGCCGCCAGATCGGTCAAGGCGTGTTCGGTGGTCAATGGATTGATCCGCACCCACAGCCGCGAGCGGCGTAGGGCGCGGGGCCTGTCGGCCATGAAACCCATGACCAGGGTCCGCGCCAGGGGTTTGCCTTCCGGCGCGACGGAATCCTCAAGGTCCAGGATCAGGGCATCGGCCCCGGCGCCGTCGGCCTTCTCCAGCTTGCGGGCGCTGTCGCCAGGGACGAAGAGCAGGGATCGCAATGTCACGCGGGCGGCCGTTTGCGCTGCAGACCCGATCGCTTGCAATGGGCGACCAGATCGCCATGCTGATTGTAGGCCCGGTGCAGGAAGGTCACGATGCCCTGGTCCGGCCGCGATTTGCTCTCTCGCAGGTCGAGCACCTCGGTCTCGACCCGCATGGTGTCGCCGTGGAACATCGGTTTTGGAAAGCGCACCTCGTCCCAGCCCAGATTGGCCACCGCCGTGCCCAGGGTCGTATCCCCGACCGAGATGCCGACCATCAATCCCAGGGTGAAGACGCTGTTGACGATCCGCTGGCCAAACTCGGTCTCCGTCCGGCAATATTCCTCATCAAGATGCAACAGCGCCGGATTGTGCGTCATCGCCGTGAATAGAACGTTGTCGGTCTCGGTTATCGTCCGCCGCATGACGTGTTTGAACACCTGGTCCACCTGGAGCTCATCGAACCAGATACCGGCCATCTCGGGTCTCCCTGATCGGAGACAATTTTACCAACCGGTGATCGATATTCAACCGGAAATCGCTGCCCATCCCAATCCGTCCGGGTCGATATGGTGTGCCATATTACGATTTCGGTTAGGCTGTGTGCTCGGAATATGACCGAATCCGTGACGTCTGGATCAAGGCCTGTACAGGTGATGCTCCACCCGGGCGCCGTGCACGCCCGGCCGCGCCGCCAGGCGATCGGCGCACGCCCGCGCTCTGGCGCAGCTCAGATTGGTCAGCCGCAGCGTGCCGTCGACCACTTGGTTCAGCGCGTTCAGCGAAAAGCTCGACAGCTGCGCGCCCTCGGTCGCCAGCTCGTCCCGCACGGCGGCCAGGGCCACACCCGCGTCGGCGGCCGTGAAGGTCATCACGTGGACGGCGTTTCGATCGAATACATCTTCTTGCATGGGTCTCTGTCCTAATCGTGGGAAGGGACCGGCGGACCACGCATCAAAAAACCCCGCTTCCGGTTGGGAGCGGGGTTCCAGATCCTTTGATCCGTCGGCTGGCCGTCAGGCCGAGCGCGTTCGCCCCGTTATTCGCGTAATGGTCATAATGGTCGTAATTTTCGCAGGCATGGCGAAGTGGCGCGCCAAGAGCGGCGCTCCGTAGGTCCAGGTATTTTTCGAATGACGGGCCATCGGGCTCACTTGTTGCTGCGGTGTTTTTGTAGCGTGAAACTCGCCGAATAACAACGCCGGGGCTCGGACCCGTTGCGAATCACCGGTTCCCGCTGGTTGTGGTCCGCCTTTGGACCATCAGACGCAGCTGGCGCCGGCCAGCAGAAGGATTGCGCCGACCGCCAGTCCCAGGAAGGTCAGGGTCTGGAACCCCGGCGACGCATCGAGGTTACGGTCGCAGGGCGCATGAACAGCCTGCTGTTGAAGCCACAGCATGGCGGCGTCGACGGCCAGGCTGACCCTGGCGATATAAAGCAGCGGCGTCCTTCGCGGCGATGTGGCCCACACCCTTGATGCAGGCCGACCCAAAGCCCATTGAGGTCAACACCAGCGTCAACGCCTGCATTGAGGCTACCGCGAAGGCCGCCGCCAGGCCCAATAGCGTGACAAGTATTTCGGTGGGCCCGTTTGTTTTTTGTGCGCTGGATGTAAACTTCAGTGATGTTTCGTACGTTTCAGCTTGATTTACGCTGGTCACGGGTCAGCGCGCGTGGCGAAAGGCTTAATTGCGTGTTGATTCGGCGGCAAAAAAACTCTCTATTTGCAATAATTCTGGCGCAAATTATTGTTTAGAAATGAAGTTGTAGCGCCCACAATTGTGAATATCGGTTCATTTTTCCGAACTAATTTTAAATAACGAAGTTTTCATGTTTATTTAAATTTGAATCATGAATCGAAGGATTGTCGCCAGCGGGATAATGCCAGATAGCTCGGTTTATCGTTGTGCCCTGACGGCGCACGGTTCGCCCCGAAAGCGAGCTTCGGGAGGGAGGTCACGCTAATGAGGTCACAACTGATCCGGTCAGCGGCGTGGTGCTGCCGCTGCATTGCGCCCTGATACGCAATCTTGGAGTGGCCTTCACCAAAATCGGCGACCTATCGAAACTGGCCGCCGATTGCGTGGCCGACGGGCAGTGGGAGTTCCTCTAAGTCGCCGCGCACTAAAAGTGGTCAGCGGCGCCAGAGCGCCGGTCAATCCGGTGGTGATCAAGTGACTGGATGTTCAGCGGGAGGTTCCGCGCCTGCTACTGTTCCATAAATTGCTCCGTCTACACCCCCGAAATCGTGATGCCGATAATCCTCGCTGGAGGCGTAAGATATGGGTTGCGGGCGTCTATGGCTCGACTGTGAGGAGATTTGGATGGAGACGACTCCGCCGAATTATTTGCACTGGGCCAGGGTGTAGTCGATGTCTGCCGCTCCGTTGCGCCCGTCACAATTTGACCTACCTAGCGTTCGTGAGAGCGTAACGTGACCTACGTCACATCGACCAATGCTCGTTAAAAGAATGATAGAAGGGGAGGGGTTTCACTCTCCCCTTCTATCTTCGTCTATCCCCCGTCAGTTCGCCACCATGGGCTATCCAGGTAGCCAAGTAGACACCCCGTTCGCCCGGAAAAGCGCTGTCCTCCGAAGTTGTAATCGCGAACAAATTCGACTCGGAGGGTCCCTCGGGAAGCGTCAGAGCCGGGTATTCGAGCTTGCCGTCACAGTACCCTTGGGGCTGGTCACGCCCGCCAAAATTTGCGTCTTCACCATTCGCATACAGCCGCGCCGGGTCGGATTTTCAACAGTGGCGCCTTCCAATTTCACGCCTATATAAAGTGCCCCCGAAGTGATGAGACCGGTATGACAAAATCCCACAACGATCTGAAATCCAATACGAAGTCGGCGATGATAGCGCAGCTTAACGCCCATCTTGCCGCCGGTATCGATCTGGCACTTCTGACCAAGCAGGCCCACTGGAATCTCAAAGGACCGGCGTTTATCGCGGTTCACGAAATGCTGGACGGATTCCGCACCGAACTCGACATCCACGTCGATACCGTCGCTGAGCGGATTGTCCAACTCGGCGGATTTGCTCTAGGCACGACTCAGTCCGTGGCGGCTGCGACGCCCCTCAAGGGCTACCCTACGGACATAGTTCGCATACAAGATCATTTGGCGGCCCTTATTGACCGCTACGCACCCGTGGCCAAGTCGGTCAGAGCGGGGATCGACAGTGCCGGCGAGGCTGGTGACGCGGATACCGCTGACATCCTGACCGCCTATTCACGCGCGCTGGACAAGGCGCTCTGGTTCCTGGAATCGCACATCGAGCCGTAGGATGCCGTTGGTCTAACGGCAACTTATTGTGTGTGGAATGTCTAAAATTGGTGGCAGTCCATGCCCGGTGGATCACGCAAAAAGAGGCCTGGAGCGGTTCGGCTCTGGGCCCGATCCCGGCGACAGGGTGAGCCCGGGATCAGAGTCCGCTTCAGAAACGCAGTTCTGGAGTGCTACCCGGAGATAGTTTCGGGAACTTGGCGCTCCAGGTCGGTTCGAGATCGGTTTTCAGTCGCTTAAGACGGGAGCCGGCCTGTGCGACGATCTGGCCTTGCGACGAACGACAGACCCAACTGCGCCCATGCCAAGTATCGTCAACGCCCACGAAGCGGGTTCAGGGACGCTCTCAGCGAATCCACCCGCCGCCATGGATTGAAAGGTATGCAGCTGCTTTTGCGGATTGATGGTGCTCCAGCTGCTGGTGGGCGCAAGATGGAGCTTGAAGTCGAAGTGGCTTTCACCGGGGCTAATCGCCAGGGTCGTGAACGGCGAACTATAGCTTGTGACCACGGCTCGCAAATCACCAACTTGTGGCATTCCAAGCACGATCTTAGCAGTAATCGCACCTAAATCAAAAGTGCCTGACAACATGAATGTCACCCCCTTGACGAGATACACCCCGTCCTCGGTCATCGTCTTTCCTTTGTAGATGTCACTGAACGACCCCATAATTCCACCTTGCGCGTAGGTGGTGACGGCTCCATTCGTCGTTACGACAGCCAGAGTATTTGCCGCGCCAATACCTGTAAAAATAAGGACATATAAAAGACCGTGATGGATAGATGCAACGGATAATGACATGATATTCGTACTATTTCCTTTCAATATTCTTTTATCAGCGTATAGACGAGATATTGGGCTAGGTAATTTGATCCTACTGTCAACTATTTAGGTAGGGGTGGCGGAATATATGGAAGTTGTTGCTAATTACAACATTATTAATGCGGTAATGACTGGGTAAATTGAATGGGTAGTCATTATGATTCCGATCTATGCCTAAAATGGATTCACAGTAGGCATGGGTTCGCTGAATTAGAAAGCATGGTCGTTACGGGGCATGAGAAAGGACTAATTGGATCGGAAAATAACCTATTTCGAACTTATATGATCCTTGACGTAGCGGTAGCGTTGTGGTGGAGATCTGGCGTTAATTCGGGCGGTTCGCCAATATCCCTGCACGATTGAGGGTGGCCGGACGAACTTGTTGGCCAGCTCATCGCCCCCAGGCATGGAGGGGTCGAGCAAACGGGCGCCGCGGGCCTCCCGGTCAACGCCGGTAGGGAGCGCACAAAATTGGCGTTGATGAATATTAATCGTCTGAGGGATGTATTGTCTATAATGCGGTTGTCGCGGTGTGATCGGTTCTATTCCGGTGAAATATTCAATAAACTAGTGCGGTATCATGTCTATTTGAGCTCGTCATTTGACATTAATTCTTAATCCCTGGTCGCCGTTGGCGGGATTGAAGCCAGCTTATGGTCTGCCTGTCCAGGTTGCGTCGCAACCGCTGAGCCTTGCGGGCCAATGCCCGCCAAAAGGGTTTTAGCAATCATTGCCAGGGTCCAAGGTGTGGTGGGCCCTGCTTGGCCTGATGAGATCGCCCCTCGGCCCTCGTCACCACCTCGTGGCGACCGGTATGCAAGATTGCCTCTGCCCACTCGGGTGAGCCGTCCATGTCGATCCAATCTTCGGCCAACCGCAACCACTTAGCGCGGCTCTTCGGCGACTAGCGCTCTGCCACTTGATTAAGGGAGAAATTGGCCCGCTTTCGACACTCGGCAGCCGTGGGGGACGGACTTTTGAATTGCGGAGAGTATCTGGCCAAAAAGTTCAATCGCGCGTCGGCGGTTTGCGTTGCGACGAAGGAAGAGGAGCGGGGCTCTCGCGTCGGTTGAAGACATTGGTGGTGGGGACGACGCCAGCCCGCATAACAGTGCTGCCGCGGTGAATTTTGGCGTGGTCCCAGCCTCCTAAAAGGGTTCAGCTTCCAGCGGTCCTGGTGGCGGTGTCAATCTAACGGTAAAGAGGCGGCGAGCCCAAACCCTGGCCGGTGTTAGGCTATGACCGACCAGGATTCCGCCCATGCGCGCAGAGGGTTTCTGCCTGTAGATTTTTCCCCTGACGAGGTGCCGCTCTTAGGTTATTAGGTCGTGTAACAAACTAAATGATATTTAGTTCATGAATTCAAGTTCGACGACTAGCAGTTTTCGGGATCAAAAAGACGTTTACTTGATTGCCTTGACAGTGGCGGCGCAGGTGATAGTCTATGACCTTGGCTTATCTTGTAAATCGGCGGTGTAAGGGAGCGATGGAATTTGGGTAGCGGATTTGCTGAAAAGGTCGCGATCATCACAGGTTCGGGCCATGGCATCGGTCGCGCGAGTGCGCTGGCCCTTGCTAGCGAGGGGGCGACCGTTATCATTGCCACGCGCACAAAGTCTCAGGGCCACGAAGTGCTAGCGGCGATCGAGTCCAACGGTGGCAAGGCCTTGTTTCGGCAGATCGACGTGGGTAACCATCTCGAAACCCGCGCGATGATCGATGAGGTCGCGAGTAGCTGTGGTAGGCTCGACATCGTTATTCACGCTGCCGCCGCCTACGACGGGGGACGCATTGAGGTAACAAGCCTGGGGGGTCTTGAGACCGTACTGAATGTCAACGTCAAGGCGTGCTTCACACTTGCCGCAGCCGCATTGCCTCACATGCGCAGAGTGGGACAAGGTCGCTTCATCGTAATCTCGTCGGTCACAGGGCCTCGGGTCGGCATGCCGGGGAGTGCCTTCTACGCCACCAGCAAGGCAGCCCTCACCGGTTTCATTCGAACTGCGGCCCTGGAGTTCGCCGCTGATAATGTCACGGTGAATGGGGTCGAGCCTGGGTTCATAGATACCCCCGGCTTGGCTGAATTCGTCGCCGACTACGGACGGGAGGCGATCAGCGGATTTATCCCAGCGGGCCGTCTGGGTCGCCCGGAGGAAGTCGCCGCTGTGGTGCGGTTTCTCGCCAGCGACGACGCCAGCTATGTCACCGGCGAAACCATCGTGGTGGATGGCGGGGGGCGGTTGCCGGAAAGTCCTCTTGTGATTCGATGACCACCGGATGGTTTGAGAGGCGGGCGCCAATCAGGTATGCTTAAAACCTGCGATGGGTGCTGTAAGCCAGCGCAACTTGTTTTCGTTGGACGCTGGCGCTCCTGGACGAAATGATTGGGGACCTGGGCCTAGACCAGGCTAAGTTTTTGCAAGGTTTTCATCCGGCGAAATCGGACCGTATTCCGATTCTCGGTGAAACGGCGGGTGATTGTTCTCAGTGCGTAGCGGTCGATCAGGGGCGCCAATTGGTCCTGAATGCGAACAATGCCTGGGGTTGTAGGCCTTGAGCGGATTCTCGCCCATTTCTGCCTGGATTCATAATTAAAATCAGCGATACCGTTAATCCGCAAAAGTTTCCAAACCCGAGTACATATTTGCTCTGATAGTGCTGCTGCCGAGCAATTGCTCAGTCCCTTGCGGCGCGGTGTGAACGCTGATTCAAGATGGCATGGGCTGGTTGGATCTTGAGCTTCTGAGCAAGACGGAGTGGTGCTGTCAGTCCAACGGCAACTCGTCCCCACTTTGGCGCAATGGACCTAAACCCAATAGGGATTTATCCCATGACTGCGCGCCACTCGGCCAGAGCGGCGGAGCGTCGTTCTTTGTAGAGGTCTCGGCTGAGGAGGTGACGCTGCTGTTGAAAATGATTGTGGACTGAACCGTGGACGCGAGACGAGTTTCTGGAGTGTTTTCATTTTCCGAAATCGCAACATGGCTCGCTCTCGCGGTCGGAATGGGAGGTGGGAATTCTCGACCTGGTTATTCAACCAGCGCCCTGTCTGCTGGCGATCGAGTAATTACCCAGGGCCTTTTGCGGCTAGGAATCAGGCGGCGACGACGCCGAGGATGGTCTGGAACCTGTTGACGCTGGGTTTGAGACGGGCGGTGTCGA
>JAYVYH010000175.1:0-5130 GCA_043784385.1 Caulobacteraceae bacterium
AACCCGGTCGAAGCCCGCGCGGCTTGTAGGAAAAAGCCTCGTATGAAGTTTATTTGAATCCTTGGTGAATCTGGCGTAAAGCCGCGCGCGTATAGCCACACAGCAGCAACAGTCGTTGTTCGCTGGCCAGGAGCTTCAGCATCCGCGCGGCGGCGTGGACGCTCTCTTGGAGTTCCGACACACCTTCTGAAGGCGCAAGCGCAAGGATTTTGGACATGTGCGTATTCTATAATATGCGCACACGACATCAAGAGGTCAGCGCGCGCACCCGATGGGATGCCCGATCCTGGTTCATTTCTCCGCAGTCCGAGCGCTGAACTGGTCGAAGGCTTCAAGCGCTTGCGCGGCGTACATCACGCTCGGACCCGCACCCATGTAGATCGCCATGCCCATGGTCTCCATCACCTCGTCGCGGGTTGCGCCCTGCTTTACGGCCGCCTCAGCATGAAAGGCGATGCAGCCGTCGCAGCGGGTCGCGACGGAAATCCCGAGCGCGATAAGTTCCTTGGTCTTGGTGGATAAAGCCTTTGTCTCCAGGGCGGCGCGGGCAAGTCCGCTGAAGGCCGCCATGGTCTCCGGCGCACCGCCACGGAGAGGTTTAAGCGCCTGAGCCAGAATCCCGGCTACCTCGGGCCAGTCGTGAGTCGCGGTCATGGGGTTGTCCTTCTGGTTTCAGCAGCTGGCGTCGTCTTGAGGACGCCGTCATCGCGCAGCACCACATAGATGGCCGGGATGACCAACACGGTCAGCAGGGTCGACGACGCCAGCCCGAACAGCAGCGAGATAGCCAGCCCCTGGAAGATCGGATCGAACAGGATGACGCTGGCGCCGATCATCGCCCTGGAGAGCGTCCGCAACGCGGTTCGGGTCGGCCAGAAACCGACGGTGGACTTGCTCGACGCCGAGCGCGAGGCCCTATCGGCCAGTAGCGCCCAGGTGGCGGCGCGCGGCGAGCGGGTCGTCGATGCTTACCGGTTGATCGCGCTCCTTGATGGCGATTGATCCAAACACAGGTTTCAGGTTCTCCACGCTTTGAGAGCGGTCCGTTTCGGAAATGGAACAATGTATCCCATGTCCCTGGGTGGGCGGCGGGGTTGGCCATGCCCGGATATCGGCCAGGAGCACCAAAGCCCAGAGCGCCATGACGGTCGCGGAGAAGCTGATCATGGCCTATCTGATGGATCAACTGGACCTTGCTCCGGCCGACTTCCGCCCCCTGCTGGGCAAAGGCGCGGCCGCCCGGGTGTCGGAGATACTGAAGGGAACCAAGGGGTTCAGCCTCCCGCAGATCCGCCGCCTGCACACCGTCAATCCTATTCCAGCCGACGCGCTGATTGGCGCACCCGAGGGCGCCACGGCCTGACGGCCAAGCCTCAACCCGCCCGCTGGCTCCACTGGTCGAGGTCGCGTTCGGCGCCCATGTAGGCGAGGCCCGAGGCGATGGAGACCAGTTCGCCGCCGCCTTCCAGTTTGGCCTCCCCGAACCGCCTGGCGAAGATGCGGCGCACGGCCGGCACAAACGACGAGCCGCCAGTGAGGAACACGCGGTCCAGCCCTTCCGGCCCAAGCCCTGCCCCGTCCAGGGCCTCGTCGACCGCGTGCTCGATCCGGGTGAGTTCCGGCTCGATCCAAGCCTCGAACTCCGAGCGGCGGACGGTTTTCTCGATCTTTACCGAGCCGGCCTCGAACAGGAACACCGCCTGTTCATCGGCGGACAGGGCCTCTTTCAGACGCGAGACCGATTGGTAGAGCCGGTAGCCGTGGTTGTCGTCGAGCACCTCGACCAGGGCCGCCAGCTTGGCCGGCTCCAGGGCCGTGCGCACCAGGCCCCGGATATCGCGCATGTCGCGCGAGGCGCGCAGCAGGGCCAATTGCTCCCAGCGGGCGAAGGCGGTGAAATAGCGGTTGGGGATCGGCAGGATGTTGTCGAAGGCCTTGTAGGACGAACCCCGGCCCAGTTCCGGCGAGACCAGATGGTCGATGATCCGGTAGTCGAAGGCGTCGCCGGCCACCCCCACGCCTGCGTTGGCCAAGGCCGTCGAACGGATCTCGCCGCCGGCGTCGCGGTGGAAACGGACGATCGAAAAGTCACTGGTGCCGCCGCCGAAATCCCCCACCAGGACGGTGGCGTCGGTCTTCAGGGTGCGGGCGAAGAAGAAGGCGGCGGCGATCGGCTCATAGGCGTAGCGGATATCGTCGAAACCCAGGCGTGCGAACGCGATCTGATAGCGGCTCAGGGCAAGGTCGGGATCGGGCCGCAGCCCGGCGAAATTGACCGGCCGGCCAATGATGGCGGTGCGCGGCCCCTCCGCCCAGGCGTCGCCCGCGTGGGCGCGCAGGCGCAGCAGGAACGCCGACAACAGATCCTCGAACTCATACCGCCGGCCGAGGATCCGGGTTTCCTGGAACAGCGGGCTGGCGGCGTAGCTCTTGAACGACTGGATGAACCGCGTCTCCAGCGGCTCTTCCACATAGGCCTCAATGGCCCATGGCCCGGCTCCGACGACACGCCTGTCCGCTTCCCCCTCGGCGGCGTGAAAGCTCAGCGCCGAACGGAAGGCGACGATCTCGGCGGCCGGGGCGGCAAAACTGATCAGGCGCGCCTCGCCGTCCTCGCCCAGGGTAGAGATCACCGTATTGGTGGTGCCGAAGTCGATGCCGATGACGCCGGCGGCGGGACGCGTCGCCGAATTCACCCCAGATGCGGCTCCACGGCCACCCCTTCCTCATAGGCGGCCATCTGGGCCATCATCAGGATCTTGGAAACCGACGCGCCGAGTGGACAAATCTGCACCGGCTTGGCCAGGCCCAGCAGGATCGGCCCGACCACCGTCGCCGCGCCGAGGGATGCAAGCAGCTTGGTGGAGATCGAGGCCGAGTGGATCGCCGGCATGATCAGGATGTTGGCCGGACCAGTCAGGCGCATGAACGGGTAGCTGTCACGCAACTCGGGCTCCAGGGCCAGCTCCGGGGGCATCTCGCCCTCATATTCAAAGCCCAGACCCTCCATTTCGTCCAGGGTCAGCACCGCGTCACGCACCTTTTCCGACCGCTCGCCCATTGGATTGCCGAAGGAAGAATAGGACAGGAAGGCTAGGCGAGGCGTGTGGCCCAGGCGCTTGACGGTGGTCGCCGCCTCGATTGCGATCTCCACCAGATCGTCGGCGTCGGGCATCTCGGTGACATTGGTGTCGGCGATGAACAGGGTGCGGCCCTTGGTCAGGACGATCGACATGCCCATGACCCGGCCACCGGGCGCGGGATCGATGGCCTGGAGCACTTCCTCCAGGGCCTGGCCGAAGTTGCGGGTGACACCGGTCACCATGCCGTCCGCATAGCCCAGCGCCACCATGCAGGCGGCGAAAGAGTTACGGTCCTGGTGGATCAGCCGCAGCACATCGCGCTTGAGGAACCCGGAGCGCTGCAGGCGCTCGTAGAGATACTCAATGAACTCATCGTTGTGTTTGGAGACTCGTGCGTTGACGATCTCAATGGGGTTTTCGTCGGGATCCATGCCGGCGAGCACCATATTCTCACGCACCAAATCCTCACGCCCGACCAGGACCGCCTTGCCAAGTCCCTGGGTCTCGAAGGCGATGGCGGCGCGGATCACCGGCAGCTCCTCGCCCTCGGCGAACACGATCCGCTTGGGCGGCTTCGACTGAAGCGCGCTGGAAATCCGCTGCAGGAAACCGGCGGCGGGGTCTAGCCGCCGGGCCAGGCTACCGCGATAGGCGGCCATATCGGTGATCGGCTTGCGGGCGACGCCACTGTCCATCGCCGCCTGGGCGACGAAGGGCGGGATGTAGTGGATCAGGCGCGGATCGAACGGCGTCGGAATGATGTATTGCGGTCCGAACTTCAGCTTGGTGCCTTGATAGGCCAGAGCCACCTCGTCAGGCACGTCCTCGCGCGCCAGGGCCGCCAGTGCCTTCGCCGTAGCGATCTTCATCTCCAGGTTCACCCGCCGGGCGCGCACGTCCAGGGCGCCGCGGAAGATGTAGGGAAAGCAGAGCACGTTGTTGACCTGGTTGGGATAGTCGGAGCGACCGGTGGCGACGATGGCGTCAGGGCGAACCGCATAGACCTCTTCGGGTGTGATCTCCGGATCGGGATTGGCCATTGCGAAGATAATCGGCTTGTCAGCCATGGTCTTGACCATTTCCTGGGTCAGCAGGCCTTTGGCCGACATGCCCAGGAACACATCCGCGCCCCGAACCGCGTCGGCCAGGGTGCGTTTGTCGGTGTCCGCCGCCAAGCCTGACTTCCACTGGTTCATGCCCTTTTCGCGACCGCGATAGATCACCCCGACGCTGTCGACGGCGATGCAGTTTTCCGGCCGCACCCCCATGGCCTTGGCCAGTTCCACCGACGAGATGCCGGCGGCGCCAGAGCCGCAAAGCACCAGCTTGACGTCCTGCAGCTTGCGGCCAGTGACCTCGCAGGCGTTGATCAGGCCCGCCGACGCGATGATGGCGGTGCCATGCTGGTCGTCATGGAACACCGGAATGTCGAGAAGTTCCTGGAGCTCGGTCTCGATACGGAAGCACTCGGGGCTCTTGATATCCTCGAGATTGATGCCGCCGTAGGTGACACCGATGTTCTTGACCACCGTAATGATCTCGTCTTCGTCGCGGCTAGAGATTTCCACATCCACGGAATCGACGTCCGCGAAGCGCTTGAACAGCACCGACTTGCCTTCCATGACGGGCTTGGAGGCCAGGGCGCCGAGATTGCCCAGGCCGAGGATGGCGGTGCCGTTGGTGATCACCGCCACCAGATTGCCCTTGGAGGTGTATTCGTAAGCGAGATCGGGGTCCTCGGCGATCAGCCGCACCGGAATGGCGACGCCGGGCGAATAGGCGAGCGACAGGTCGCGTTGAGTGGCCATCGGCTTGGTCGCCACCACGGCGATCTTGCCGGGGGTCGGATAGCGGTGAAAGTCGAGGACTTCCTGCGTGGTGAAACTCGGCTTCTTGTCGTCCAGATTCTCGCTCATGATCGTCCACCCCCTCCCCACGGGGCCAGTGGGACCGCCCGGAACGGCCCGCGATGAAGTCTTGCGAATGATGCATAACCCAGGCTCGCCGGATGAGCGACACCTAAGCTTGGCTGTTTATGCGCTTGACC
>JAYVYH010000176.1:0-6139 GCA_043784385.1 Caulobacteraceae bacterium
GGCGCCGTTGAGCGCGCTCGATCCAAGGTCATAGCCGCCGTTCATCGAAGCATCGGAGTAGAGTTGTTGGCTGGAGCCCAGAACCCGTAAAACGAAAACGAGCTTGTCGCCGGCCTTCACTGATCCAAAATCGATGCTCTGGCCGATTGAAGACGAATGGTTGTTGAGCCCGAAGATGCCGGTGCTGACTCCGTTGACCATGACGCTGATCTGGCTGTCGTAGGTGGCCGAGGCGCCGGTGAAGTAGGCGACGATGTCGCCCGTGGCCTGGGCGTTGAACGAGTAAGCCAGGGCATTGTACGACCCAGCTTTGGCGTAAGAGGCGTTGCTCGCGGCCAGAGTTCCGCTTGAGATCGCCGAGGCGGCGATCAAGGTGGCGATCGAAACAGCTAAGTCTGACGCTCTAACCATGTGGATCCCCGGGCGTTATACGGTTATTTTGGTTGAATCTGAGTGCGGTGATACGATGCGCGTGTTGAAACGCACACGAATATATTGAATCTCTTGCACCAAGCTTAGGCGCAAGGTCTCGATTATCCCGAAAAGCGTCACCGCCGGCCGGGGTAAGGTCTTCCAAATTGTTATTTCCCCGTGTCCGCCTGCGGCCGACAAGTCGGCGTGACAGAACATTGGGCTGATAACATCTTGCAGCCCGTTTAGGCAATGCGAAATAAATCGAATTTTATCTTATCCAACCCTTTGGCGCATTGGCAGGATCGACACCACTATTTGGAAACACCGTTCAGGAAAGATGCAGGGCATCGTGCCGGGAACGCGCTTTGGTGACTTGGCTTGCGTCAAGGGCGTCGATGCGCCGCAAGGTCGGACGTCGCCATTCAAGACGACGTTCCGGTTCCCGCCACGCGGGCGTGAGGACCTGCTCAGGCTTCGGCCTGTTCACGGCGGCGCCGAACAAATCAGGCCGCAAGCGAGACGAAGCGTCGGCCACGCACTGCCGCGCCTAAGGCCCCTAGACCCAAAGACATCATCATCCATGTGGCCGGTTCAGGCACAATCGAAGCTAAGGTCGGACCATTGCCCTCGTTGAGGTGGCCATCCCTCAACGATGGGTCGCCGTTTATGTTGGGGATGAAGCTATAGTCACCGCGCTTGAGTTTGCCGTTACTGCCGACATCGACGTTGTTGACGCCGAAGAAATCCACCGACCAGTCCGCGAAGTCCAGAGTTAGCCCGCCGCCGCCCGCCGAGGAAACAATCTCGATACCGCACAAAGTTCCCGTGGCCCCCGCGCAATTGGGCGGCGCCGCCGAGAAGGTCGATGTTTTCAGCGGTGCGCCATCGAGGCTGTAGTGAACGCCGTGGATCTGGCTCGGATCGATAACTTTGATGGTTCCATAGTCCGTGAACGCATAGGTTTCATTCAGATTGAACGAGAACGTAAAGGCTTTTCCAGCGGAACTGTATGGCGTTGTCGGGGCATTCGCAGCCCACAAACCTGAGCCGGAAATATGTATCGTGCTCGCGGCTGCCTGAGCGGCGGTCAAGGCTACAATCGACACCAACGATACGGTGACCAGCGCGGCGATCGCAATGGGCCGGGTTGCAAATCTGGTCATACGGGTCTCCCGGTTAGGCAAGGTCAAAAATACGAGAGTCCAGACTGGAACCCTCACGAACGTGCGGAATCTCCCGCGCCTGAAAAATGCGCGAGTCTGCTCCTACCCCGTGGAGCGCAACTGCCCGCCGGGATCAGATATGCTTAAGTTTTATTTCCCCGTGTCCACCTGCGGCCGACAAGTCGGCGTGATGGGCCACAAGGAGTCTAGCACGTTGTTGACCAGACGGTCAACGCGGAATGATTTGCGTGCCTGATGGGAGCGCGATGCATGGCGATTGAGGTTCTGAAAGCCACGGCGCGTCTGGATCGGGCCCTGAATGTGACCTCCCCCCCGCCGCATGAGCGAACGCCCAGACCCGGTATCACGCTGTCGCGAGGTCGAGCAGATCGCCGTCGGCGGGCGCGGGCGCAATCCCGGTTCCGAAATTCGACAGGGTGACGCCGACCAGGCGAACGCCCTTGGGAAGCGGGAAGACCGAGCGGATCAGGGCCAGCGACGCCTGGTCGAGCTGCTCGCGATTGTCGATTGGGCCGTCGAATGACCGGCTGCGGGTGGATTGCTGGAAGTCGGCCCACTTGATCTTGACCGTCACCGTGCGGCCGCGCGCGGCGGTCTTTTCACACCAGGACCAGACATCGCCCGCCATCGACAGCACCCCCGCCTCGATCGCCGCCGGGTCGGTCAGATCGTCTGCGAAGGTGGTCTCGGATCCGGATGACTTACGCTCCCGGTTCGGGTTGACGGCGCGGTCATCCGCGCCACGCGAGATCCCGTAGTACCAGTCACCGGATTTACCGAAATGGCGCCGCAGCTCCAGGAGCGAAAGGGCCTTGAGGTCGGCGCCGGTCTGTATGCCCAGGTGGTGCATCTTCTTCGCCATCACCGGCCCCACGCCGTGGAACTTGGCCACCGGCAATGTGGCGACGAAGGCCTCGCCCATATTCGGGGTGATCGCGAACTGGCCATTGGGCTTGCGTTGGCCCGAGGCGATCTTGGCCAGGAACTTGTTGTAGGATACGCCGGCGGAGGCGTTAAGGCCGGTCTCCTCGGCGATGCGGGCGCGGATCGTCCGGGCCGTGGCCCAGGCGGTGGCGATGTCCTGAAGGTTTTGCGTGACGTCCAGATAGGCCTCGTCGAGGGCTAAGGGCTCTATCAGGTCGGTGTAATCGGCGAAGATCGCGTGAATCTGGCGGGAGACATTTCGGTAGACCTCGAACCTGGGCGAGACGAACACCAGTTCCGGGCAGCGCCGCACAGCGGTGACCGCCGGCAGCGCGGAGTAAACGCGGAAGGCCCGGGCTTCGTAGCTGGCGGCCGCGACCACCCCACGCTTAGCCGGATAGCCGACCGCGACGGGCCGCCCTCTAAGCTCTGGCCGGTCACGCTGTTCCACGGACGCGTAGAAGGCGTCCATATCGACGTGAATGACCTTTCGAACGCCCGGCTCTCCCATGGTTGCGAGCGTAGCACTGGCGGAACAGATTGAGAACGGGGCTCGGGCGGAGCTTAATCCGCGTTGAGGCGGGTCCGTAGTTCCTTGCCGCTCTTGAAGAAGGGTACGTGCTTGGCTTTGACCTGGACCGCTTCGCCGGTTCGGGGGTTGCGGCCGGGGCGGCCCGGGCGGCTGCGAACCGAGAAGGCGCCGAAGCCGCGCAGTTCGACCCGGCCGCCGGATTCCAGCGCCTCGATCATGCTTTCGAGAATGATCGAGACCACGCGTTCGACATCGCGTTGGGTCAGGTGCGGATTCTCCGCCGCCAGCGCTTCGATCAGCTCCGATTTAATCATGACGCTCTTCGCCCCCCAAAAGGCGACCTATTCCCATCTAACGTTGACTTCGAGGGCTTTGCACGGTCCCCCGGATCTTGACGGCCTTGGCCCGGTCTTCGCTCTCGAAGGTTGGACACGCCATCACCCATCGGGGCGATGGCGTGTCTACACTCACTCCTTGTTGGACGCCTTTTCCCTTAGCGCCGCACCCAGGATGTCTCCCAGTGACGCTCCGCTGTCGGACGAACCGAACTTCTCGATCGCTTGCTTGTCCTCGGCCATTTCCAGGGCCTTGACCGACAGTCCCACCCGGCGGGCGGCCTTGTCGACGTTGGTGACCTGGGCGTCCAAACGATCGCCGACGGCGAAACGTTCCGGGCGCTGTTCCGACCGGTCGCGGGACAGGTCCGACTTGCGGATGAAGGCCTGCATCGGCGCGTCTTCGGGACCGAACTTCACCTCGATGCCGCCCGAGGTGATCTCGATGACGGTGGTGGTGACGGTCTGGCCCTTGCGGAACACATCGCCGCTCATCGGGTCGCCGCCCAGTTGCTTGATGCCGAGGCTGATGCGTTCCTTTTCCACATCTACGTCGAGCACGCGCGCCTTGACCATGTCGCCCTTGGGATAGCGCGCGATGGCTTCCTCGCCTGACGCGTTCCAGTCGATGTCGGACAGGTGCACCATGCCGTCGATATCGTTGTCGAGGCCGATGAACAGACCGAATTCGGTGGCATTCTTGACCTCGCCTTCGACCGACGAGCCGATCGGATGCTGTTCGAGGAACAGCTCCCACGGATTGCGCAGGGCCTGTTTCAGACCGAGGCTGACGCGGCGCTTGGAGGCGTCGACGTCGAGCACCACCACCTCGACCTCCTGGGACGTGGAGACGATCTTGCCGGGATGGACGTTCTTTTTGGTCCAGCTCATTTCCGAGACGTGGACCAGGCCCTCGACGCCGGCTTCCAGCTCAACAAACGCGCCGTAGTCGGTGATGTTGGTGATCCGGCCGCTGAGCTTGGCGCCGGGCGGATATTTCGCCTCCACGCCATCCCACGGATCGGACTGCAGCTGCTTCATGCCCAGGCTGATGCGCTGGGTGTCAGGGTTGATCTTGACGATCTGCACCTTGACGGTGTCGCCCACGGCCAGGACTTGGCTGGGGTGCGAGACCCGCTTCCAGCTCATGTCTGTTACGTGCAGCAGTCCGTCAATGCCGCCCAGGTCCACGAACGCGCCATAGTCGGTGATGTTCTTGACCACGCCGTCGCGGACTTCGCCCTCTTGCAACTGGCTGACCAGTTCGGTGCGCTGTTCGGCGCGGGCCTCCTCGAGAATGGCGCGGCGCGAGACGACGATGTTGCCACGCGGCCGATCCATCTTGAGGATCGCGAACGGTTGTTCCTTGCCCATCAGCGGGCCGACATCGCGCACGGGACGGATGTCGACCTGGGAGCCGGGCAGGAAGGCCGAGGCGCCGCCGAGATCGACGGTGAAGCCGCCTTTGACGCGGCCGACGATGGAGCCCATCACCGGTTCATTCTTGGCAAACACGCCTTCGAGGCGGGTCCAGGCTTCTTCGCGGCGGGCCTTGTCACGGCTGATCACCGCTTCGCCCAGAGCATTTTCGATTCGCTCGAGGAACACCTCGACGGTGTCGCCGACCTTCAGGGTGGGCTTGCCGGCGTCATCGACGCCGAATTCCTTGACCGGGATCCGACCCTCGGTCTTCAGACCGACGTCGATGATCGCGAAATCCTTTTCGATCGCCACCACCAGGCCCTTGACCACGGTGCCTTCGGCGAAATCGCGCCCGCCCATGCTCTCGTCGAGCAAAGCCTCAAAGTCACCCCGCGAGGGGTTCATGCTCATGTCATCAGCCATTGTGTGTTCTTGCTACTCGCCTTGGCAAAATCCCTCTGTGCGTTTTCGCACTTTGGGCGTTGATTAAATGTCGGGATTTTAAGAGGACCCCCGGTCGTCGATGGTTCGGCGCGATGGGATTGACCGATTTTCAGGATTTCTCCCACCGGCCGCGCGACGCCTCGACGATGCGCAAGGCCGCATCGAAGGCCGCGTCTATATCGAGATCGGTGGTGTCGAGCAATACCGCATCCGGCGCGCGCGCCATGGGGGCTGCCGCCCGACCGCCATCCCGCGCATCCCGCCGCACTATATCCTCCAGGATCGCCTCATAGCCCACCGCCTCGCCGGCCGCCCGAAGCTGCGCATGGCGTCGGCGGGCCCGAATCTCGGCGGTGGCGGTGACGAAGATCTTGCAGGGAGCCATCGGCGCGATGACCGTGCCGATGTCCCGTCCATCGAGGATCGCGCCCGGCTCGCGCGCGGCGAACGCGCTCTGGAACGCCAGCAGCACCGAACGCACGGCGGGGTGGGCCGCAACCCGGCTGGCAGCCTCACCCGCCCTCCGGTCGCGCAGAGCGGTGTCGTCCAGGGCCGCTGAATTCAGGGTCTCGGCCGCTCGCGCGGCGTCGGTTTCGTTGTCGGGGTTTCCTCCGGCCTTTTCCACCGCCACGCCCACCGCGCGATAGAGCAGGCCGGTGTCGAGCACCGGTAGGCCGAAGACTTGGCCGAGTCTGGCGGCTATCGTGCCCTTGCCCGATGCGGCCGGCCCGTCGATGGCGACGGTGAAACCCACGTCAGGCCCCGTCGAATTGGGTGTCGAATTGGGCGCCGAGCCCGGCCATCAGATCGGTGAAGCCGGGAAAGCTGGTGGCGATCATCGCCGGTTCGTCGACGCTGACCGGCGCGCGGGCGGCGAGGCCGAG
>JAYVYH010000177.1:0-6388 GCA_043784385.1 Caulobacteraceae bacterium
GGCGTCGAAACCCTCGGCAAGGCGGCCCTTGTCGGCGAGGCCGAACACGCGGTTCGGTCCCGCGCTGGTGAGGTCGACGAAGCGTTCGAGGGTGAGCCGTCCGTGGGCCACATGGGTCAGCATGACCGGGACGAGGGTCTGGACGCCCGGCATGCCGGAGGGCGAGGCGGGATAGGGCCTGGCCTTTTCCGCGCGGGTATGGGGCGCATGGTCGGAGCCCAGCACGTCGGCCAGGCCCATTTCTATCCCCCGCCAGAGCGCCGCCTGGTGATGAGCGTCCCGGATCGGTGGGTTCATCTGGGCGAAGCCCTTCAGCCGTTCGTAGGCCTCGGGTCCGGTCAGGGTCAGGTGCTGGGGTGTCAACTCGACGCTGGCCACGTCCTTATGGTCGGCCAGGAAGGCGATCTCCTCGGCGGTGGTGACATGCAGCACATGAATGCGCTTGCCCAACGCCTTGGCTAGACCGACCAGGCGGCGGGTCGAGCGGATGGCCGACTCGGCGTCGCGCACCTCCGGATGGCTGGTCCAGTCGCCGGTCCGCGCCAACGGCCGGCGCTCGGCCAGTCGGTATTCGTCCTCGGAGTGAAACGTCCCGCGACGGTTGATCGATTTCAGCACGGCGGCGACACCCTCGTCATCGGCCACCAGCAGGGAACCTGTGGAGGCCCCCATGAACACCTTGACGCCGCAGCAGCCCGGCAAGCGCTCCAACTCGCCCAGCCACGGCGCATTGTCGTGAGTACCGCCGACATAGAAGGCGTGATCGCAGTGCATGCGGCCCTTGGCTCTGGCCAGTTTGTCGGCGAGCGTGCTCTCGTCGGTGGTCACCGGCTCGGTGTTGGGCATTTCGAAGACGGTCGCGACACCGCCCAGCACCGCGCAGCGCGAACCGGTCTCCAGGTCTTCCTTCCATTCGAGGCCAGGCTCTCGGAAGTGCACTTGGCTGTCGATGACGCCGGGCAATACCGCTAGGCCGGTGGCGTCGAACACCTCGCCGGCCGACGAATGGGCAAGATCTCCCACGGCCGCGATTTTGCCGGCGATCACGCCCACGTCCGCCAGCCCCCGGCCGGCGTGGTTGACCACCTCGCCACCGCGCACGATCAGGTCAAAGGTTTGTGGCATCGGGGCTCCCCAGGTGTTTGTCGGTGTCGGCGATCAGGGCGCGGGCGGCGGCGATGACCGCTTCCACCCTCAGTTCCATCATATGGCAGATGGCCTGGTTGAGGTGGGGATCCTGGACATGAATCTCCTCGAAGCCGCGCGGGCCGCGCACGGTTCGACCCTGACCGCCCCAGGGGGCGTAGAGTTTTTCGTCTGAGGGACCGAACAGGCCCAGAGTCGGGGCGCCGGCGGCGGCGGCCATGTGCATCAGGCCCGAATCGCCGCCGATGAACAGCCGCGCCCGCTTGAGCGCGGCGTAGGATGTCAGCAGCGTCTCGCGCCCGACCAGATCGATCAACCGCTCCCTGGCGACCGCGGCGCGCATCGACTGGGCGACCTCCCGATCCTCGGGGCCGCCCAGCACCATCAACCGCCCGCCCGCCAGGGCGCCGCGAGGACCCAGCAATTCGCGCGCCACCAGGGCGAAGCGCTCGACCGGCCAGGTCTTGCCCACCCAGTTGGCGGCTGGGGCGATGGCCAGGATCGGCCCCTCTCCGACCGTGAGCGCGTCGGCGCGGGCTTCGTTTTCGGCGTTGGTGTAGAGGAATGGCCCTGGTGTGCTGTCTTCCAGCTTCAGCAGGCGCGCCGCCTCGATCACCTTGTGGACCGGCGATCCCCCAGGCCTGTGCACCGCCCGGCGCCTAGGGCGCAGTACGCTCGCCAGGCCGGAGCCACGCAGATCGACGACCAGGCCCCAGCGCTGGTCGCGAACCTGGTTCCAGAGATCGAACCAATGACCGGCCAGCCGGCGCTTTTCCATCACGATCACCCGCGAGAGACCTGGGACCTCGGCGAACAGCGGCGCGGTCAGGCGGCCGGCGACAATGGTGAAGCGCGCGCCGGGGATCTCCTCGGCCAGGGACCGGACTAGGCCGCTGGACAGGACCGCGTCGCCGATTCGGCTGGCCGTGATGAACAAAATGGGGAAGCGTTGCGACGCCATGAGGGACTTCTATAGGTGTTGAGGCCCTGGCGCTAATGGGCTCGGGAGACCACATCGGGGTCATGACGACGAATTCCAGCCTCGCCCCCCTGACCAGCCGCGCCGTGATCGCCGTTTCGGGGCCGGACTGGCGCGACTACCTCCAGGGCCTGGTCACCCAGGACGTGGAAACCCTGGCGCCCGGCGAAATCCGTTTCGGCGCTCTGCTGACGCCCCAGGGGCGGTTACTGTTCGACCTGTTCCTGATCGGAATTTCGGACGGATGTCTGATCGATTGCGCTGCCCAATATCGAGCGGCTTTGTTTCAACGGCTCCGGATGTATCGCCTGAGGGCGAAAGTCGAACTCGCTGAGGCGGAAACGCCGGTCGCGGCGCTTTGGGGCCTGGCGAGCGCACCGGAGGGTTGGGGCGTGGATCCGCGCGCCGCGGGACTCGGCTTTCGGGGTTACGGCGCCAACGCGCCAGATGAGGCGACCGTTGTGGACGAAGCCGCCTATGAAGCTCATCGCTTCGTCCTGGGCCTGCCGGGTCCGGCGGACTGGGGGCATGACAAAAACTATCCAATCGAAGCCAATTTCGACCTGCTGGGCGGGATCGATTTCAAGAAGGGCTGTTTCGTCGGCCAGGAAACCACCTCGCGGATGAAACGGCGCGGCACGATCAAGAGCCGCATGGCGCCGATCGCCTTCGAGGGCGCCCCGCCGGAGCCTGGATCGCCTGTCCTGGCGGGGGAGTTGAGGGCCGGCCAGGTCATGGCCGGGATCGGCAACGGCGCGATCGCGCTTCTGCGGCTGGACCGCCTTGGCGAAGGCGCCTTGGCGCTAGGGGACGGTCGCCCCTGCCGGGTGATCTGGCCTGCGTGGATGGGAGACCTCACACCAACCGTGGTCTGAGGTTCAGGCGCCCCATCGCTCGCAAGGCCATTCGAAGTCAGTCGCCCCACCCTCGTCGAACAACTGCGCCAGCACATAGGCCAGCACCCTGTCGGAGTGAAACAGCCGCCAGGTCTTCTCCCAGCCGCGGCGGGCGATGGCCCGGGCGCGGGCGTCGTCGGCGACCAGGCGCCGAACGCTCGCGGCGAGATCTTCGAAGCCTGAATAGTAAACCGCCTCGCCGCCGTCATAGAAGCGATCGAAACCGGCCCGGCGATCGAGCAGCACCGTCAGGCCCCAGCCGAAAAAATGCGCCATCCGGTCGCTGGCGTACAGGGGCAAACCAGAGCGGCGGGAAAGGGCCCAACCCATGCGGGCGTTCTGCAAGGCCTGGAAATAGGCGGCGCCTCGCGCCTCGGGCTCGCCGCCGACGCCGGGCGTGGACAGGCGCAAGCCAGGCACGGCGCCCTTGAGGTTCAGGATCGCCACGCTGGGGGGTACCGCGTCGCCGCCGATCTCGCGTGGTTCTTCATCGCCGCAGGGAAATAGCAGGTCGAACGGCGTTTCAGTCTCGAACGTCCGACCGGTCTCGATGGCTGGATCGACCGGATTGGGCAGATAGGCGGCGAAGGCGCCAGGCCCGGCGAACCCGCCCAGCATAGGCTCGGCGGTGGTGACGAATACGGCGTCCGCCACGCCGCGGCGCAGGGCCAGGCGCTTCTGGTTCTTCTCCGTCCAGATCGGATCGATATTGATGTCGGCGATAATGACGCCGGGCGAGAGACGCCGGGCTTCCGTCAGCGCGTCGTTGGTAATCATGTCGGTGAAGTGCAGCAGGGTCAGGTGGGGTTTGAATTCGTCAACCACCTGCAGGAACCGGCGATTTGCCCAGCCCTGACCCAACCCCTTCAAGCGCAGCGGCGCGGCGGCGCGGGCTGTCGCCCGGTCGGAGAATTCCACCACCAGGTGATTGGCCCGCGTGGCGGCGTGGCTGAACTTGCGGCAAATGTCGAACAGGGAGAGTCTGGCGGTGTCCTTCTCGGCGCCGGTCATCCAGTTGAAATCGGCGACGTTGAGGATTCGCATGGCGGACTGTTAGGGGACGGTGATCGGTGGGCGTCAAGATTTACGAACATGAGACCGGGCGTTGCGGCTGGGCCAATCCCAAGGATGCGCTCTATGTCGCCTATCACGACGAGGAGTGGGGCGTGCCGGAGTATGACCCCCGCGCCCTTTGGGAAAAATTGGTGCTAGACGGCTTCCAGGCGGGTCTGGCCTGGATCACCATCCTGAAGAAGCGCGAGGCGTTTCGCACCGCCTTCGCGAACTTCGATCCCGAAATCGTGGCGCGCTATGGCGAGGCCGACCGGGCGAGGCTCCTGAACGACGCGGGCATCGTGCGCTCGGGCGCCAAGATCGAAGCAGCGATCCGGGGGGCTCGGATATGGCTGGATATGCGCGAACGCGGCGAGGATTTCTCCGCCTTCCTGTGGGATTTCGTCGGCGGCGCGCCGATCGCCAACAGCTGGAACGAAATCGGCCAGGTCCCCGCCCAGACGCCGGTGGCCGCCGACATGGCCCGGGCGCTGAAGGCCAAGGGTTTCAACTTCTGCGGCCCAGTGATCACTTACGCCTTCATGCAAGCCGTGGGCATGGTCAACGACCATGTGGCCGGATGTTTCCGCCATGACGAAGTGGCAGCGATGGCGCGGGAGCGGACGAGTGCCTGACCGGACGTTAGAAGCGGACCTGCCGCATCCGGTTTGCGGTATTGACGAGGCTGGACGCGGCCCTTGGGCTGGCCCGGTTTGCGCCGGGGTGGTGATCCTGGGGCTGGGCGTCGACATCGAAGGCCTGGATGATTCCAAGAAACTGACCGCCGGTCGAAGACAGACGCTGGAGCTGCAGATCAAGGCGCGGTCGCTGGCCTGGGGAGTCGGCTTTGCCTCGCCCGAGGAAATCTGCAGGCTGAATATTGTCGCGGCGACCGGTCTGGCGATGCGCCGGGCTTTGGCGGCCATGGCCATGGCTCCCGCCTACGCTCTGGTCGACGGCTCCTACGCGTTCGAACTGGGGTGTCCGGTCAGAACCGTGGTGCGCGGCGACGGCCTGTCCAGCTCCATCGCCGCCGCCTCGATTCTGGCCAAGACCGCGCGCGATGCGGTGATGCTGGAAATGGACGCGCGCCATCCGGGCTACGGCTTCGCCGCCCACAAGGGCTACGGCGTTCCCGAACACGCCCGTGCGCTGCGGCGTCTAGGACCCTGCGCTATCCACCGCATGACCTGGGGGCCGCTGCGGGCGGTCATGGGAAATTAGTTTTTCAGTGGGCGGCTTCCCAGTTGGCGGCGGCCCTGGCTTCGACCAGCAGCGGGATTGAGAAATCCACCGCCGGCAGCGCGGCGCCTTCCATGACCTCGCGGGCGATGTCGCAGACCGCCTCGGCTTCAGCCTCGGGGGCTTCGAAGACCAGTTCGTCGTGCACCTGCAGCAGCATGCGGGCCTTGAGGTTCGCGGCCTTGAGGGCGGCTGGCATGCGGATCATCGCTCGGCGCATCACGTCGGCGGCCGCGCCCTGGATCGGTGCGTTGATCGCCGCGCGTTCGGCGAACTGGCGCTCGCCTACCGACTTCGAGCGGATCATCGGAATGTTGATCTTCCGCCCGAACAGGGTGGTCACATAGCCCTGCTCGCGCACCAGGGCGCGGGTGGCGTCCATATAGGCGCGGATGCCGGGGAAGCGTTCGAAGTAGGTTCGAATGTAGGCTCCGGCCTCGTCCTGCGGGATCGATAGCTGGTTGGCCAGGCCGAAGGCCGAGATGCCATAGACGATGCCGAAATTGATCGCCTTGGCCCGGCGTCGGATCTCGGCCGGCATGCCCTCGACCGGCACGCCGAAGATTTCCGAGGCCGTCATGGCGTGGATGTCCTGGCCCTCGCGGAACGCCCGTTTCAGCTGTTCGATATCGCCGATATGGGCCAGCAGGCGCAGCTCGATCTGGCTATAGTCTGCGCTGACCAGCAGGTGGCCGGGCTCGGCGATGAAGGCCGCGCGGATCTTGCGCCCTTCCTCAGTGCGGATCGGAATGTTCTGCAGATTGGGGTCTGACGACGACAGCCGACCCGTGGTGGTGGAGGCGAGGGCGTAGGCGGTGTGCACCCGGCCTGTGCGCGGCGAGATGGCGGCGGCAAGGGCGTCGGTATAGGTGCCCTTGAGCTTGGATAGCTGGCGCCAGTCGAGCAGCACCCGGGGCAGAGCGTGGCCCTGTAGTGCAAGGTATTCCAGCACCGCCGCGTCGGTGCTCCAGATCCCGGTGGCGGTTTTCTTGCCCCCCGGAATCCCCATGTCGCCGAACAGCACGTCGCCGATCTGCTTGGGACTGCCCAGGTTGAACGGGCGTCCGGCCAG
>JAYVYH010000178.1:0-5010 GCA_043784385.1 Caulobacteraceae bacterium
TTTGCCACGCCGCGGCGCTCCGCTGCGCACCTCATCAAGGCGGCGGACCACCGCGCGCACCCGGGCAAGCAATTCGCGGGGACTGCAGGGCTTAGGAAGATAGTCATCGGCCCCCAACTCCAGGCCCAGCACACGGTCCACCTCGTCGCCCATGGCGCTGACCATGACGATGGCTGGGCCACCGGTCTCAGATAGCCGCCTGCAGATCGACAGCCCATCCTCGCCCGGCAACATGACATCGAGCACGATCAGATCGATGGGGGCCGATGCCAGAGCCTGCTCCATGCTCACCGCGTCGCTGGCGGCGTGCAGCTGGTAGCCGTGCTCTGTGAGGTATCCCACGACCTGCTCGCGCAGCTCGGAGTCATCGTCGACGACGAGGATGTGGCGGGCGGGGAGGACGCTCGGCTGGCTGTTCATGGCCTCTCCTTCCGCACCATTGTGGCGCACCGACAACGACGCCGCCACAATCTATCGGCGACGGAACGGATCAGTCGTGCGGCGGAGGTCCGCCCGGAGGCAGGCCGCCCATGGGACCGCGGCCCGGACCCCCGAACCCGTGGCCCCGACCGCCACGCTCATGACCGCCCTGCATACGCTGCAGAGCATCGAACACTTGCCGCTGGTCGGGGCTGAGCGCGGCGTAGAAGGCTCGCAGGGCCGGGGTGTGGCGCTGGCGCATTGCCGTGCGTTCGGTCTCACGCCGCGCCATTTCGTCAAGCCGCTGCGGCGTGGTCTGGGCATCGGTTTCTCCCGGCGGGCCACGATGCTCCGGCGGCTTCATTTGCGGCTCATGTGATTTCAGGAAGGCGCTCAGCGCCAGCTCTTGGTCGGGCCGCAGTCGCTGGATGGTGCGTAGGTCTTGAGCGTGTTCGCGCTCGTGCGCTTCGCGCATGAGTTGCATCCTGGCTTCCATGTCGCGAGCCGCTGGCCGCGGACCGCGATTGTCGTCCTGGGCCCAGGCGGCCGGAATGGCCAAGGCGGCCGCGCTAAGGGCTACGAAGGCGGAAAGGGCGATGGCGCGGATCGTCAGTTTCATCTGGAATTCCTTGGTTTTCGACGTGATCGCCTACCGCGGCAGGAATTTCATCGCGTGAGACTTGGCCGATGTGCCGCGGAAACGGGAGCCAGATGCGGCCGGGGCGTTCTGGCCCGGCCGCGACCGATCAAGCTGTGATGGCTTGAGTAGACTGGCTTTGCGTCGAGGATGCCGCGCCGCCCCATTTATGGGCGGCGCAGAACGCATCGATGCCCGCGCTCAGCTCGGTGACGCTGAGCTGGCCGTCACCATTGGTGTCGAGCTTGCTGTTAGCCGCAGTCAGGCTGTCCGAGGCGCTGGAGCCAAGGGCGGTCTGGTTTTCAGACGCGCTGAGCTACCCGTCTCCATTTGTATCGGCTGCGCCTAGAATCTTCGCGGCGAGGTCGCTGCTGCTCGGCGGCGCAGATGCTTCGGCTTTATGCGCATGGTGGTGATGATGGTGCGCACCTTGCGCGCCTTGGGTTCCGTTCTGGGCGTCCAGGGCGTTGGTGAGTTCGCTGGCGCTGATCTGATCGTCACCATTGGTGTCGATCGAGGCGAACGCCTGGCTGAGCGCATTCGCGCTGGAGGCCGCTTCAGCGCCCGTGGTGGTGTCGGCGCCGAGCGCTTTCTCAACTTTGCTGAGGCTGAGGGAGCCGTCGCCGTTGGTGTCGGCCGCGCTGGTGATCTTCGCCGCCACGTCGGCGGCGGAGGGCGGCGCTTCTTGCGCCGACAGCAGGGAGGCCAGAGTCTTGGATGCAAACTGAGCTGCGCTCGGAGTGCTCGTCGGCGGGGTTGCAGACGGGGGGCGTCATGGTCGCAGAATCGGCGCCCGGCAGGTCCTGCCCGGCAGGCCCGTTCTGTTGCTGTAGGAGCATGTTCAGGAGGCGTTGTGCCTGTCCGCCTCCGTAAGCAGTTGGAGTTGAAGAAATTTGCATCTAAGCCTCGCACGAGGTTTCAAGGATGCGCGGCGGCTGCCGGCCCGAGGGACCCGCCGTGTGGCGTAAGCCTTGCAATTTTCGTGGGAAATCGGCGCGTGGCGAACTGTTGCGGACTTCGATACGAGACTGAAATGCTCGAGACGCGGCGGATGTGCCTCAGGGCGATATCTGAAGCTCAGGGTCATTCGCTGGACACAATCATGCTCGATCGATCGAACCGTCGTGAGGGATACGAGTAGATGACTGGGTATTTTTCGCCGGACGCCCCCCGGAACGCCGCCCAGAGCATCCTGGGGGCCTCAACGCGCCGCCGCGTATTGGATCGTTTTCTGCGTTTCGGACCCGCGATGGTCAGCCTTTTGGCGCTGATCTGGGCGGTGCCTGCGCTGGCGCAGACCACGCTTAGCAGCAGCACGACGACGCCCCAGGCGACATCTAAGACGGGCAACCTGACGATCAACTCCGGTGTTTCGGTGAAACCGACGTCCGGGACTGCGGTCACCATCGATAGCAACAACACCGTCATCAACGGTGGCGTCCTCGAATTCCAAAATCTCAGCAACGTGACCGGTGTTGTGATCCAGGGCGGTCACACCGGAGCATTCTCCAACAACGGCACGATCGAGGTCGACGACACCACGACGCGATCCACCAACAAAGCCGGCATTCCAAGCGGGCCCCTGGATAACGGGACGAACCGCTACGGCATCCACATCATCGGCCCGGGCGACTTCACCGGAGACATCATCAACGGGACGACCGGAACCGGCATCCTGGTGAAAGGCGATACTTCCGCCGGTATTTTCGCAGAAACCAATCTCAAAGGCGCGCTCAACAACGGGGGCGCCATCAGTGTGACTGGCGCCAACAGCTTTGGCATTCAGACGAAGGGATCGGTTAGCGGGACGGTTACACTCGGGGGCACGATCAGCGCCGTCGGGCAAGGCTCGCAAGCCGTGAATCTCGGCGGCGACGTCGGCGGCCAAGTCCTGATAAACGGCTCTGTGAGCGCGACTGGCTTTGCCTTCACCACCCGAAGCACCGATCCGAATTTCCTGAAGCAGCTTCCGGCCGAGGATCTCACGCTAGGCGGGCCCGCCGTGACGATCGGCGGCAGTGTCGCCAAAGGCGTCCTGGTGGACATTGCCGGCGTCGATTCGACCGGCGTCACTGTAACCACCACGGGCACTGTCAGCTCTTTCGGCACGGCGCCGGCCATCGTCATCGGTGGCGCTGCGGGCAAGAACATCACCCTGGGCAACGTCGGCACAGACGTCGACGCTTTCGGCCTTGAGATCAAAGGCAATGTGATTGGCAGCGGCGTCTATGACGGCATCGCTACAAACGGCGTTCAGGTCGGCGTGGCGAATGGCGGGACCGTCAACACCACGGGCGGCATCCATATTCGTGGAACCGTCGGCGCCTCAGCCTATGCAGCCGACGCCACGGCGCTGCACCTCTATGGCGCGATAGCGCCGTCATTGCGCAATGACGGCGCTATCAACGCGACTCTGAACTCAGACGCGGCGGGCGCAACGGCCAGCGCGCTGATCATTGAGGCGGGTTCCAACGTTCGGGCCCTCCAGAACGCTAACACGATCACCGCTTCAGTCGTCGGTCAGAAGGCCAACGTCGCCGCCATCGTCGACAAGTCCGGCACACTGTCTGACGTTGAAAACATCGGAACGATTGGCGCAACGCGCACGCTGGGCGACCTCACCCAGCCGGTAACGGGCCTCGCTACGGCTCTTGATCTGCATCTCAACACGACCGGCGTCCAGTTGACCCAGTTGGAACCAACCGGCGGCACTCTAACGCCCAGTATTACCGGTTCCGTAACGTTGGGCTCCGGCAACGATCGCGTGAATATCCTGGCTGGCGCTCTCACCGGCGATCTCGACTTGGGCGCCGGCGCAAACAGTTTGACGATTGCTAACGGTGCAACCGTCACAGGCGCCCTGAACGCGGCCGGCGGCACGGTTGCCCTGAGCGTCGGGACCGGCATGCTGCAGATCAACAACGCCAGCCAGCTCAAGCTCACCAGCCTGAATCTGGGCAGTGCGAGCTCACTCATCGTGACCGCGGACCCCGCGGTCGGTGGCGCCACCCGCATGGACGTCGCCGGCACGGCTACGATCGCCAATGGCGCCAAGATCGGCGTGCGTTTCAACTCGATCCAGCAGGGGACTGTCACTTACACCCTGATCCACGCCACGCAGCTCAACGCCGGAACGCTCGATAGCAACCTGCTTGGCAGCGTGCCCTACCTCTATAACTCCAGCCTCCAGACCAACGCCGCGGCCGGAACAGTATCAGCGACCATGTCGCTCAAGACGCCGGCGCAACTTGCTCTGCCGACGACCACGGCCGGGGCCTACCAGGCGGTGATCGACAACATCGGTCGGGACAAGGGGCTACAAGGCGCCCTGCTGATCCAAGATAACCGCACGAGCTTGATCAACTTCTACAACCAGTTGCTCCCCAATCACTCCGGCAGCCTGTTCAACATCATGGCTGGTGGCGTCAGCGCCTTCGGCCGACCGCTCGATGACCGCCAGGACCCGGTGGGCGGCGGCTTCTGGATGCAGGAAACCAATGTCGGCGTGTTCGCCAGTGGCCACACCGATGATCCCGGCTACAAGGGCTGGAGCCTGGGCGCGGTCGCCGGCTACGAGATCCCGAGGACACCACTTGGCATCCTAGGCGTGACCTTCGGCGCCAGCACCAACCAAGTCTATCAGGACGCCACCGATAGCGCAGAAAACCTCCACTCGACCCTGTTCGACGCCGGCGTCTATTGGCGGATGACCAAAGGTGGCTTCTCGGCGAACGCCCGGTTGGCCGGTGACTACGCCCGCGTGACCAGCGTTCGTGTGATCGAGGTGTTGGGCGGCGACGGCCTAGCGGTCGGCCGCACCGCTAATGGCCGCTGGTCCGCGTTCGGCTTCAATGCCCGCGGCATGGCCAGCTACGAGGCCCACCTCGGCCGCAACATCTATCTGCGGCCGGAGGCGAGCCTGGACTATGTCCGCTTCGCCGAGGGCTCATATG
>JAYVYH010000179.1:0-25073 GCA_043784385.1 Caulobacteraceae bacterium
GCGCGGATCCTGGTGATCGGCGATGGCGTGATCACCGACATCGCCGGGGCGCAGTCCCAGGGCTTCGACCGCCTGTTCATCGCCACCGGTATTCACGGCCAGGAGGCCACCGGCCCCGGCGGCGAACTTTCGGCCCCAGCCGTCGACGCCTTGCTTGCCAAATCGGGGCTGAGCGCCAATTTCGCCATGGGAGATCTGGAATGGCGCGCGCCGGTTCGGCGTGACTCTCGCCAAAAGCGCGGAACCCGATAGAAGATCGCGAGCCCTTTGGTGGGCGTCACGGAGGGTGATAAGCGGTGAGCGGATTGTGTCTTGAGGATTTGAGCGTTGGACAGAGCGCTGAGCTGGCGCGCGAAGTCCGGGAATCCGATCTCGCCGCCTTCGCGGATATCACCGGTGACGACAACCCGGTCCATCTGGACGAGGACTACGCCGCGACCACGCCGTTCGGCGGCCGGATCGCCCACGGCATGTTGTCGGCCGGCTACATCTCCGCCCTGATCGCCAAGAAACTGCCTGGTCCGGGCGCGATCTATCTGTCTCAAAGCCTTAGCTTCCGGCGGCCGGTGCGTATCGGCGATCTGGTCACGGCCCGGGCTGTGATCACCGCCATCGATCAGGCCAAGGCCCGGGTGACTCTGAACACCACCTGCCTGGTTGGCGGTAAGACGGTAATCGAGGGCGAGGCTGTGATCCTGGCGCCGCGAAGGGCCGCGTGATCCGGCCATGAAGATCATTCACGGGTGGAAAGGCCTCGCGGAGGCGGATCGCGGCGCGGCGGTCGCCCTGGGCAATTTCGACGGTGTGCACCTGGGCCATCAGCATGTGATCGCCGACGCGACGGCCGCGGCGCGGGCGATAGGCGCGCCTTTGGGCGTGATCAGTTTCGAGCCTCACGCGCGCATGCATTTCAACCCCGAAGCGCCGCCCTTTCGACTGATGAACGCCCATCAGCTGGCGCGCACGGTCCAGACGTTCGACGCCGACCTGTTTTATCTGCTTCCGTTCGGCGTGGAGATGGCCAACTTCTCCGACCATGATTTCGTCAGCGAGGTCCTGGCCGAGGGGCTGGGCGTTCGGCACGTGGCGGTGGGGTTCGACGTCACCTTCGGCAAGGGCCGCACCGGCGACCCGGAGGCCATGCGCCGCTATGGGGCCCAGTTCGGCTTTTCCGTTTCCGTGGCGACCGCGGTGGAGAACAGCGATGGCAAGATCTCGTCCACCACGGTTCGCGACGCTCTGCGCGATGGCCATCCCGAGCTGGCTCGCAAGATCATGGGCCGCCCCTTCGCCATTGAAGGCGTGGTGCAAAAGGGCCGACAGCTGGGCCGCCAGCTGGGCTTTCCCACCGCCAATGTGCCGCTCGGCGATTATGTGGCGCCCAGGTTCGGGGTCTACGCCACGCGCACGCGCCTGAAGGACGGGCGCCAACTCGATGGCGTCGCTAATATCGGCGTCAATCCGACCACCGGCGAAGTTGAGCCCCGCCTCGAGGTCTGGCTGTTCGAGTTCGACGAGGACATCTACGGCGAGACCATCGAAACCGACCTGATCGCCTTCCTGCGCCCCGAAGAAAAGTTCGCCAGTGTCGAAGTCATGGTGGACCAGATCTACCTGGATGAACGCATCGCCCGCCAAATCCTGGCCAGTGACGGTTGACGCCGCCTCAGGCGACAAGCCTGGAAACTTCGCCTCGGTTCTGCTAGACGCCACCTATAATGATCGCTTTCACGGATCGGCGAATTATACGCCCGGCGTAGCGCCGCCAGCGACTGGCCAGGCCCGCGCCGGGAATCATCCACGCTCCGCCCATCGCCTTTCCGCCACATCGACATGTCTGGACGCCCATGCCCGACGCCGCCGCCGCTCCCTCCCGTGACTATCGGGAAACCATCTTTCTCCCCCAGACGCCGTTTCCCATGCGCGGCGGCTTGCCCCAGCTTGAGCCGCGCCTGCTCGACGCGGTCGGCGACCTCTACGGCAAGGTCCGCGCCGCACGGCAGGCGGCCGGCGCGCCGCTGTTCGTGCTGCACGACGGCCCACCCTACGCCAATGGCGCTATCCATATCGGCCACGCCCTGGACAAGCTGCTGAAGGACTTCGTGGTGCGCTCGCGCTTCGCCCTGGGTTTCGATGTCGACTATGTTCCCGGCTGGGACTGTCACGGCCTGCCGATCGAGTGGAAGATCGAAGAGGAATTTCGGTCCAAGGGCCGTCGCAAGGACGAGGTTTCCAAGGCCGAATTCCGCGCCCGCTGCCGTTCCTACGCCGCCGGCTGGATCGAGGCTCAGTCCAAGGAGTTCCAACGCCTGGGTGTCCTGGGCGACTGGAAGGGTCGCTACGCCACCATGGACTACGCCAGCGAGGCGGCCATCGTCCGGGAGTTCCACAAATTCATCGCTGGTGGCCAAGTCTATCGTGGTTCCAAACCGGTGATGTGGAGCCCGGTTGAGCGCACCGCCCTGGCCGATGCCGAGGTCGAATATCACGACCACGTCTCGCCCACGGTATGGGTGAAGTTTCCGGTGACCGACGGCCCCGACACGGCCAAGGGCGCCGCAGTGGTGATCTGGACGACTACCCCCTGGACCATGCCCGCCAACCGCGCCATCGCCTTCAACCCCATGGTTGCCTACGCGGTTTACGAGGTCGTCGCTATGGAAGCTGACCTTCCGTTCGAGCCGTGGGCGAAGCCGGGCGACCGGCTGATCCTCGCCGAAGCCCTCAGCGAGACTGTTTTTGCGGCGGCCAAGATCGCCAAATGGACGAAGACCGCCGTTCTCGACCCGACTGGCATGATCGCCGCTCACCCACTGGCGGCGCTGGATGGCGGCTACGCCTTTCCCGTACCCCTTCTCGCGGGGGATCATGTCACCGAGGACGCGGGCACGGGGTTCGTGCACACGGCGCCTGGCCACGGCGCCGAGGACTATGCGGTCTGGCTGGCCAACGGCCATCGCGAGATCCCGGAAACGGTCGACGAAAACGGCGCCTATTTCGACCACGTTCCCATGTTCGGCGGTCTCAAGGTGCTGGAGACCGAGGGCAAGAAGGCCGGCAAGTTCGGGCCGGCCAACGCGGCGGTGACCGAGAAACTGATCGAGGCGGGAAACCTCCTCGCCCGGGGTCGGCTGGAGCACAGCTATCCCCATTCCTGGCGCTCCAAGGCGCCGGTGATCTTCCGCAACACGCCGCAGTGGTTCATCCGCCTTGACGAGCCCTTGCACGATGAGGTTCACGGCGGCCGCACCCTGCGCCAGGCCGCATTGGCCGCCATCGACGCCACCGCCTTCTATCCCGAGAGCGGCCGCAACCGCATCCGCTCGATGGTCGAGAGCCGGCCCGACTGGCTGATCAGCCGCCAGCGCGCCTGGGGATCGCCATTGGCGATGTTCGTCGACAAGGCCGCCGGCGCGCCCCTGGTCGACGCCGACGTCAACGCCAGGATTGTCGAACTGATTGCGGAGGAGGGCGCCGACGCCTGGTTCACTCGGCCGGCCGGCGACTTTCTCGGCAATCTCGACCCGGAAGCCTATGAGAAAATCGAGGATATTCTCGACGTCTGGTTCGACTCCGGCTCGACCCACGCCTTCACGCTGGAGGGGCGCGAGAACAGTCATTGGCCGGCCGATCTTTATTCCGAGGGCTCCGACCAACACCGGGGCTGGTTCCAGTCCTCGCTGCTCGAGGCTTGCGGCACCCGCGGCCGGGCGCCCTACAAGGCCCTGATGACCCACGGCTTCACCCTCGATGAAAAGGGGGAAAAGATGTCCAAGTCGCTGGGCAACAGCGTGGAGCCCCAGGACATCACCGCCAAGAACGGCGCCGAAATCCTGCGGCTCTGGACGGCTCTGACCGACTATTCCGAGGACCAGCGGATCGGTCCGACCATCCTGCAGACCACGGTCGACGCCTATCGCAAGCTGCGCAACACCCTGCGCTATCTGCTGGGCGCCGTGGACGGCTTCGAGGAAGCCGAACGTGTTGAGATCACGGTCATGCCGCCACTGGAGCGCTATATCCTGCACCGGCTGTGGACCCTGGACGGCCACGTGCGCGCCGCCTATGGCCGCTTCGACTTCGCCGATGTGGTTCGGCCGCTGGCGGATTTCTGCTCCAACGACCTTTCGGCGCTGCTCTTCGATGTGCGTCGCGACGCGCTCTATTGCGACAGCCCGGATTCCATCCGCCGCCGTGCTTGCCGTACCGTGATGGATCTGGTGTTCGAGCGCCTGACCATCTGGCTGTCTCCGCTGCTGGCCTTCACCATGGAGGAGGCCTGGGCCGCGCGGTTCCCTGACGCCGGCCCCAACGCCTTGAGGGTGTTCCCAAATACGCCGGACACCTGGCGCGACGAGGCCGAGGCGACCCGCTGGCGGGATGTCGAGCGGGTCACGCGCGTGGTCACCGGCGCCCTTGAGGTGGAGCGGCGAGAGAAGCGCCTGGGCGGCGCTCTTGAGGCCGCGCCCCGCGTCCATATCGCCGACGCGGGCCTGCTTGCCGCCTTCGAAGGTCTGGACGCGGCGGAAGTGTTCCGCACCAGCCAGGCCAGCCTGGTCGCCGGCGCCGGCCCCGAAGGCGCCTTTCGTCTGGAAGGCGTGGCCGGTGTCGCCGTGGAGCCGTTGAGGGCCGAGGGCCGAAAATGCGCCCGCTCCTGGCGGATCTTGCCGGAGGTAGGGTCGCGCGCCGACTATCCGGACCTGTCACTCCGCGACGCGGACGCGGTTGCGCTGTGGGACGCCGCCCATCTGGACGCGGCGCCGCGATGAAAATCGTCAGCGCCCGCGGTTGGCTGGCCTTCGGCGTGGCCGCGCTGGTGGTCGGTCTTGACCAGAGCCTCAAGCACTGGGTCGTCGATGGACTGGGCCTGAGCGTCGGCGAATCTCGGCCGATGGTCTGGCCGCTATCCTTTACGCTGGTCCGCAACGACGGCATCAGCTTCGGCTTCTTCCAGACCCATGCACCCTGGACCCGCTGGGCGCTGGCGGCCTTCTCCCTGGTGGTGAGCGTGGCGCTGACGGTCTGGGTCCGCCGCGTGGAGAGGCCGATCACCGGCCTGGCCGTCGGCCTGATCCTCGGCGGCGCGGTGGGCAATCTGATCGATCGCGTCCGTTTGGGGGCGGTGGTGGATTTCGTGGATGTGCATCCGCTGATCTTCCCGTGGATCTTCAATCTCGCCGATAGCGGCATCACTATCGGCGTCCTGATCCTGATGGCCGAGAATCTCCTGACCCAGCGGCGGGCCGCCGCGTAAACCCCTGGTTGGCGCCCAGACCCCGAATGCGGTAATCCTGCCGCTTCCGGTCGGGGGCGACCGTTTTTTGGAAGACACGCCTATGCGCTTCACCCCTGTGCTGATCGCCGCTTCGCTTCTCGGGGTCTCCGGATTGGCTGGATGCGAATCGGCCTCCCACGCTCTGGGCCTCAGCAAGATCACCCCGGATGAATTTCGCGTGGTGACCAAGGCCCCCCTGGTCCTGCCGCCTGACTACGCCCTGCGCCCGCCGACACCCGGCGAGCCGCGGCCTCAGGAACTGCAGCCGGCCAGCGTCGCCCGCACCGCCCTGATGGGCCAGAGGCAGGGGGAGGCGCGCTCCGACGGTGAAAAACTTTTGGTCACCAAGGCCGGCGGCGACAAGGCTGATCCGCTGATCCGATATGTCGTCGATGATGAGTTCGGCGCTCTGGCCCACAAGGACAAGAGCTTCGCCGACTGGGTGATCTTCTGGAAGAAGGGCCAGCCCGCCCCCGCGCCCAATGTCGACGCCACCACCGCCACCCCGGTCGACGCGGCCACCGAAACCCAGAGGATCGTCAATCTCACCGGCGGCAAGTCGGTGGTGATCACGCGCAACCCCGGCGGAAATATCAAGCTTCCGGGGCTTTGATCCGGCTCTTTCTCGATAGCGATTTGACTGAAGCGGCGCGGATCGCCATCGGCGCCGAGCCGTCCCACTATCTAACACGGGTGATGCGGCTGGGGCAGGGCGCCGCTCTGCTGGTGTTCAATGGGCGCGACGGCGAATGGCGGGCCACCCTGGCCGAGGTTGGCAAGAGGGGCTGTGTTCTGGTGCCGGAAATTCAGGTCCGGCCACAGGCGACAGCGCCCGACCTTGAGCTGTTCATCGCCCTGGTCAAACGCGCCCGCCTGGAAACTATCGTCGAAAAGGCGGCTGAACTCGGCGTCCGGCGCGTCCGGCTGGTGCTCACCGAACGTACCAACGCCGACCATACCAATATCGCCCGCCTGACCGCCATCGCCACGGAGGCGTCGGAACAGACGGGCCGGCTTGACGTCCCCACCGTCGTCGCCCCTCAACCGTTGTCTCTGGTGTTGAGCGGCATGGAGGCCGGGCGTCGATTGATGTTCTGCGATGAAGGTGGAGAGGCCGCGCCGGTCGCCGACGCGCTGAAGGGCGTGTCCACCGGTCCCTGGGCGGTGCTGATCGGGCCGGAGGGCGGGTTCTCGCCCGCCGAGCGGGCGGCGATCCGCGATCTGGCCTTCGCGTCGTCGGTGTCCCTCGGACCCCGCATCCTACGGGCCGACACGGCGGCCATCGCCGCCCTCAGCCTTTGGCAATCGACATTGGGAGACTGGCGGGGGCTTGAGGTTGGGCCTTCGGCGGCCCAAGTGAACTCAGTTCAGGAACCGGGACAAATAAGGACTGTGTATGGGCGAAACGCTTTGTGACGACCGTCCCTTGACGTTCGAGGATCTGGCCGCCTGGTTTGCCGAGGGGTCAAAGCCGACCTCGGACTTCCGGGTGGGCGCCGAACACGAAAAATTCGTGTTCCACACGGCCGGACGCGGGCCGGTCGCCTATGACGGAGACTCGGGCATCCATGCCCTGATGAAGGGCATGATGCGGTTCGGCTGGTCTGGAACCTATGAGGCCACGCCCAGCGGTGGGGAAACCCTGATCGGGCTGAACCGGGGCATGGCCAACATCAGCCTGGAGCCGGGCGGACAGTTCGAGCTTTCCGGCGCGCCCTTGGCGACCATGCACGACATCTGCGAGGAAACTGGCACTCACCTTGAGGAGGTGAAGATCGTGGCCGGCGAACTGAGCCTGGGGTTCCTGGGCCTGGGCTTCACCCCGTTGTGGCGGCGGGACGAGATCCCGGTGATGCCCAAGGGGCGCTACGAGATCATGCGCAACTACATGCCAAAGGTCGGGTCCAAGGGCCTGGACATGATGTTCCGCACCTGCACAGTCCAGGCCAATCTCGATTTCGAATCCGAAGCCGACATGGTGGCCAAGTTCCGCGTCAGCTTGGCCCTTCAGCCTATCGTAACCGCCCTGTTCGCCAATTCCCCGTTCATCGAGGGCAAGCCCAGCGGTTTCCTGACCGCGCGGGCCGATGTCTGGACCGACACCGACGCGGATCGCACAGGCATGCTGGGCTTCGTGTTCGAGGACGGCTTCGGTTTCGAGACCTATGCGCGCTACGCGCTCCAGGTGCCGATGTATTTCGTCAAGCGTGACGGTCTCTATATCGATGTCGCGGGCCGCTCCTTCGCCGACTTCATGCAGGGACGGCTGCCCGAGCTGCCGGGCGAGCGGCCGACCCTGAAGGATTGGGCCGATCATACCAGCACCATCTTCCCGGAGGTGCGGCTGAAGCAATATCTGGAGATGCGCGGCGCCGATGGCGGACCGGTAAGCCGGCTCTGCGCGCTGCCGGCCCTGTGGACGGGAATCCTCTACGATCCCGCCGCCCAGGCCGCCGCCTGGGATCTGTGCAAACAGTGGACCCAAGACGACCGCGCCGCGCTTATCCGTGATGTGCCGAGCCTGGCCCTGAATGCCCAGGTCGCGGGACGTTCCGTGCGCGACGTGGCCCGTGATCTGGTTTCGGTCGCGGCGGCCGGCCTCAAGGCTCGGGGACGCCTGTCGGGTGGCCTGGTGGACGAGACCGGCTATCTGGGCGAGCTGGAAGATATCGCCGATACCGGTGTCACCGCCGCCGAGCGTATTCTGGCGCTCTACAACGGGGCCTGGGCCGGTGACGCGGGGCGGGTGTTCGAGGCCTTCGCATACTGAAGAGGGCGGCATACGCGGTTGTTGGATTGATCGCCGGCCTGATCGCCACACCTGCGGCGGCGGCCAATCATCCCAACGCCCTCTGGGATGTGGTCCACGGCTTGTGCCTACGGGACGCACGCTTGATCGGACATCCCGCGCCGTGCCTGTCGGTCGATCTGGCCAAGGGCTACGCCGTGGTGCCCGACCCGCAACATCGAACCCAGGTCCTGCTCGTGCCGACGACGCGTATTTCCGGCATCGAGAGTCCGGTGCTGCTAAAACCAGGGGCGACCAATTACTGGCAGGCGGCCTGGGAAGCTCGCCGCTTCGTGGAGAAGCGGGCGGGTGGTCCGGTGTCGCGCGACCGGATCGGCATGGCCATCAACTCGGCCTTCTCCCGCAGCCAGGACCAGCTCCACATTCATGTGGATTGCGTCCGCCCGGACGTTCGGCTGGCGCTGATGGCTCGGGCGAGCCGGATCGGCGTAGTCTGGACGCCACTTGGGCAGACGCTCGCGGGCCGGCATTTTCGGGTGCGACGTCTGGCTGGGGATTCGTTGGATGGGCGCGACCCATTCAAGCTTCTCGTCCGGGGCGTGCCCGGAACACGGCGCCAAATGGCGTTGCAGAACCTGGTGGTGATCGGCGCCGTATTTTCGGACGGTTCCCCTGGATTTTATCTGCTCAGCGGCCGGGACGGGAGCGGGTTTGGCGAGGTCCTGCTGGACCACGGGTGCGCGGTGCTACGCTGAACCCCTTACTTGGGGTCCGGTAGGCCCAGCACCCGTTTGGAAACCACGTTTAGGTTCACCTCCGATGTCCCGCCCTCAATGGAATTGGCCTTAGCGCGCAGCCAGGCGCGAGTGACGGTCAGGTCGGCCGGCGCGAATTCCTCGCCCTCCCATCCCAGGCCTGCGCCACCCATCGCCTCCACAGCCAGCTCAGTGCGATCCTGGGCGATCTTGGCGCCGGCGTATTTCATGATCGAGGACGCGGCGCTGGGGCCTTGGTTATGGCTCGCCTCCAGAGCGGCGCGGCGCGTGGTCATCTGGAATGCTCGGGCGTCGATCAGATGGTCGACAAGCCGGCGGCGCACATCACCGTCCGTCAGCCGACCATTGTCATCCAGGCCTAGCCTCTCCCGTGCGAGGTTGTCCACGCGGCCCGTTTGACCCATGGCCGCAGAACCCCCGGCGCCCAGGCTGGCGGATATGTTCTCTCGCTCGAACTGCAGCAGTCGCTTGGCGATGGTCCAGCCGCCATTGAGCGGCCCCATCAGGTTCTCCTTGGGAACCCTCACATCGGTGAAAAAGGTTTCGCAGAACGGGCTGGCGCCATTGATCAGCCGGATCGGGCGAGCTTCGACGCCGGGGGTGCGCATGTCGATCAGCACGAAGCTGATACCGGCATGCTTCCTGCTGGTGTCGGTGCGCACCAGACAGAAGCACCAGTCGGCTAGGTCGGCGCCTGAGGTCCAGATCTTCTGGCCGTTGATCAGCCAGTGATCCCCCTTGTCCTCGCAACGAGTCTGCAGCGAGGCCAGGTCCGATCCGGCGCCTGGTTCGGAATAGCCCTGGCACCAGCGCAGCCGGCCCCGGACGATCGGTGGGATATGGCGCTGTTTTTGTTCCTCCGTGCCGACTTCCAGCAGGGTGGGGCCAAACATCATTACCCCCATGCCGCCGATCGGATTGCGCGCGCCGATAGCCGTCATTTCCTCGGCCAGCACCCGGGCCTTGGGACGCGATAGCCCGCCTCCCCCATAAGCCGTCGGCCAGGTTGGCGTGCCCCAGCCCCTATCGCCCATGCGTTCGGCCCAGAGAGCTGCGTCGGCGCTTGGCGTGCCGCCCATCGCCTGGGCCAGTTGCGCGGCGGGATCGGTCGTCAGCGCCTTCGGAAAGTTGGCCTCGAGCCAGGACCGCGCTTCAACGCGGAACGTCTCCACGTCGTCACCTCCGAAATCCGCCATTGACCGTCCTCGTCCGGGTTGCTTGTTTTCAAATGCAATCTAGCGCCGCGCTCAGCGCCCGCCAACAGTTGCTCACGCGGTCGCCATCACTCAAGACGCGCACCGAACAGCAAAAAACCCCACGCGGCTTGACCGCATGGGGTTGATTGCATCCGAAACGAGCGGAACTCAGGCGGTGAGCGCGGCCTTGCGGCGGCGGGAGCGCATGGCGCCGCCGGCCATCGCCGTTCCGGCGATCAGCAGGGCCCAGGCCTCGGGTTCCGGCACCGCGTTGTAAGTGACGGTGGTCAAGCCCCCGGCTCCATCGACGTGGACGGTTCCGCGATAGGTCGTGCCGGCCGGATCGAACATGACGTGGATATAGTAATCCGACTGACCGGTCTTTTGCTGAACGGCATAGCCAAGCCCATTGATGTTGCTGATATCGATCGGCGACCCACCGTCCGGCGTGTAGGTCTTCGGATTCGCATAGAGGCCCGTGGCCGCGGCGGTTTTGGTGAAGGTTTCCGAATGCGAGGGAATGCCCGGGGTCAGAGACTTCGTGCCGATGGACGAATTGCTGTAGGCCGATCCAGCGTAGGGATTGACAATCGTATTGCCGTTTCCGTCAGTGCCGAAGTCGGTGATCTGTGAGAGCGAACTGGCGGTGAACAGCACGTCGAACGCGACATATTTCGAGCCGTTGCCGGTGCAGGTGCCGCTGCAAGGAATATATTCAAAACCGAAATAGAATTGCGGCGCGCCCTTGCCGGCGAGGGTGATGGGAGTCAGGTCAAAAAACGTTGACGTGGCGGTGATGTTGGTCGGATCCGGCGCCGGGATGTTCAGCGTCTCGGTGATGTTGGCCGATGCTTGAGAAGCCGCACCGACGCCCGACAAGGCCAGCATGGCCAAGGTGTATGACAGTTTCGACATGTTGGAGGCCCCCCGTTCGGGTGAACCCGCGCCACCCACATTTCAAAATCGTAACAGGCGCCTATCCTGTGACGCAATCCCTCGGCGTCTATTTTTAGTCGCAATTTTTACATTTTTGATTGTTTGGCCTAGAGCGCTAGCCGGGAAGCCCCCCAAGCCGCGCCGCTTCGGCGAGTGGCGGTGGAACGCCCAGCCGTAGGGCTATCGCGGCACAGCGGGTGGCCTCGGTCTTGCGGGCCGTGCGGGCATAGGTTTGGGCCAGCTGCAGATAGATCGCCGGGCGACCAGGATCGGTCTTCAAAGCGCGCACCAGGCACTGTTCGGCGGTCAGGAAATCCCGGCGAGCGGCTGCCCCCATGGCCAGGCCGATCTCAGCCGAGACATTCGAAGGGTCTTCTTTCAGCACGGACTTGAACACTCTCTCAGCCGCTGCCGGGCGCGAGGCCGCCAGCCAGATCGCGGCGACAGTGAGCAGCGAGGCTGGGTCTGGGTCGGTTTCAGCCCGCCGCAATTCCGGTTCGGCGAGACTGATTTCGCCGCGCAGCACATGATAGGCTCCCTGGGCCGTGGCGCTCCAGGCGCGATCGGGCGCGGCCAGGGCCAGGGCCTCGGCGATCGACGGCAGCGGGTCGGCATCGTCGAGCGCCAGGCAGGCGCGGGCCTTGACCCGCAGGGCCTGCACATTGGCCGCGTCGAGGATCAGGCAGGCGTCAGCGATCCGAAGGGTGGCGGCGGGGTCGCGGTCGAGGACCATCAGCGCCAGATCGGCGAGGCCCTGCGCCTTCCACGCCCGGCCCGGCCAGGCCGGCGGGCGATAGCCATGTTTACGCAGACCATGGACCAGCAGAGGGTCGGGCTTGGCGGGTGGTTCGCCGCCGATATCGGGCGCGGCAATCAGGGGCGCGGGCGGCGGCGTGATGGGCAGGGGCCGACCCGGCAGGTCCGGATCGGCAAGGCCGAATCTGGCCAGAGCCGTCGGGGCGATATCGAGCAGGCCCGCACCAAGGAAGCTGTCATCTGCGATCACGCCAGCCCCAACGGCCAGGATCACCCCTGGCGCGCCACGCCAGCCGGGTGAGACGATCAGAACCTGGGTGTCCGGCCTGGCGAGGCTGGCCAGACGCCCGATCAGGCCGTCCAGGAACCGGAACGCCGCGGGAATCACGCCGTCGAATATCGGATCTTTCCGGCGCTCGAACGCGAAGCGTGCCCGCGCTAGCCAGGGGTGATGCACGAACACGGCGTCCGGCGCGCCCTGTTCTCGCTCGGACAGCATCCACGCTGCCGCCGACTGGATCGTCGAGGCGCGCGCCAGGCCAAGCCCGATCATCGGCAGGGCGTCGTCGCGAGTCTGGTCGATCTCGGCAAGGGCCGGAACCAGCGGCGTAAGCATATGGGCGGTGATCTGCAGGGGGTGAACACGCCGGCCACGCAGGGTGTCGCGAAGCGTGTCCGGAACGCACCGGCGCGGCAAAGCCCAGTCCCCGGGCCTTATCCCGCTGGGGTCGGGGAAACTCTCGTCGATATGGACGCCCGGCCACTCGGCCCCCGGTCGGCTGGCCCGCCAGGCTACCGACCCGGTCGACACCCCGGCCGCCTCGAGCCGCGCCCAAATTGGCGGATAGCGCCACGACGCCTTGCCGGTCGGACGCAGGCCGCCTGGCCACTCCTCCAGATCGCGCCAAACGCCATGAACCTCGGGCGGCAATCCGGTGGCGATGGAGGCCCAGGCCGCCGGACCCAGGGTGAGGGGCGCGCCGCCCAGCCAGCCGGCCACGCCGCGCGCGCGCAGCGCCGCGAGTTCGGGCAGCGTCCCGGACCGGGTCATGGCGTCGAAACTCGCCCAGTCCAGACCGGCGGCGCCAATCAGGAGCAGTCTGGTCATCAGGGGCTTAGAGCGGTAATCGCCGCGACATGGAAGAGATCACCGTATCGCTCGCCACGGATCAGGAGGCGCGCGCGTGCCTGGCGCTGTTGCCCGAGGTCAAGGGCGCGGCGGCGGAGCTGTTGATCGCTCGGCGGCACGGAGCCTTGGCCGGCGCCGCGGCTATTTTCTGGCAGAGCTGGGCGACGCCCGCCGGTTTCCCCATCACCATCCATGTCGTGCCCGCCGAGCGGCGGCATGGCGTGGCGCGCCGCCTGCTGGCCGCCGCCGCCGACCTGGCGGCTGAGGAGACTGATGGTCTTTGGTCCTTCGACGCCTATGAAGAGGACGGCGATGCGGCGCGCTTCGTCGAGGCGCGTGGCTTTCGGCGCGCCCGCCGGCAGCATTTCTTTCAGGCCAGGATCGACGCTCTGCTTGAGAATATTTCGCCGCTGCTGACGCGATTGCAGCGGCGCGAGGGGGCGGGATCGCCGCCACGCATCGCGCCGCTCGTCGAGGCGCCGCTCGATGAGATCGGCTGGCTGGTCTCGGCCGAACTCGGCGGCGGACCCTTCAGCGCCCAGGCGCGCATGCGCAGCCAGACCGCCCCCGAAAGCCGGGTGAAGGATCGCTCCCAGGTGGCGATGGTGGGAGACCAGGTGGCCGGGGTGATCCTGTGGCGAATCGACGCGGATGACGTAGCGGTGGTCGATGCCCGGGTTGTTGCCGCGCCCTGGCGGGGCGGGGCGATCAACCTGACCTTGCTGGAAGCCGGGCTGCTGCGCGGCAAGGCCGAGGGCCTGACCGAGGTGCGCTTCCACTGCGACGATACTGTGCGCGACACGATCAGCCTGGCCCGCCGCGCCCAGGCGCGCGAGATCGCCAATAAGGCGGCGTGGTACTTGCCGTTCGAACCGTCCTAGAGCGACTTCGGGTCGGCTGTGACTGCCTAGCCGCGCTCCAGCCAATCGAGCATCGTGTGGTCGTATCGCGATCGCGTAACGGCCTCGTAGAGGGCCTGACTGTCTTCGGACAATAGCGCCCGCCAGAGACCCACTTCGCCGTGCCGGAAGAAGCGCCGGTTGTCCAACCAAAGACCCTGGTCGACCTCGGCGGCCAGACGGTCTGCATGAGAACGCATGCCCTCGAAGGTGGCGGCCCGGGTCAGGTCAGGCCAGATGTCGGCCGCCACATTGACGCCCAGGACGCCCGCCAGCCGGTGCATCTGGCCAGGAAGATCGGCGATGAGATCGGCGAAATGCAGGAAATGCAGGTTCGACCTGCGGCGTTGGGCCCAGAACGTCTCGGCATGGTGGAACGCGGACCAATAGGGGGCGCCGTCCTCCTCCCAGGGGAACGAAGCCTCGGACAACCAGTGCTCGAGGCGGTCGTCGATATCGGTCGGCAGCGGCGGCTGTTCGAATATGTCGACGCCCTGTGCGCGCAAGAGCGCGCCGGCGCGATTCTGGTCGGTGTTGTCGATATGATGGTGGAAAGAAACGAACGTGTCGCGGGGATCTCGACCGCAAACCAGATAGGTGACGTTCTCGAACCACGGCAGACCGTCGAGCGCGGTGTGCGTCTTGATCACCCGCCTGTGCGTCTGGGCCTCAAGGGCCGCCAAGACCTCGGTGATGGGCCGCGTGCGCATCTCAAGCCAAGGCGATAAAACGGGCAGGACGGCGGGCAGGTCAGTCGTCTGATGGATCAGCAACGCGCAGATCATTTGCGTCCAGGTGGTTCCGGACTTGTAGCTTGTCGCAACAATAACATCGCCGTCGCGCGGTTCGAAATCGCGCCACCGGGAGCTGTCGGACAGCAAGTGGCGGTAGACACGCTCGACGTACTGCGCGGCGGTCAATGCCTTGAGTCTTCGATGAGCATGGCCGGCACCCTATTGCGACTGGCGCACGGGGGTAAAGCCCGCCGTCCACCGGCGCGCCGAATGAGCGCCGGTCAGACGGGCCTTGCATTCCGCGCCGACGCGGATGCCATTGGCAGCCATTCGCGCGTTGCGCCGGGGGGCTCATGAACAGCATCGTCGTCCTGATCGGGATATTCATCACCCTGGCGACCGGAATTCCCGTGGCGGTCCAGTTGCTCAAGACCCACCCTCGGGGGCTGTTCGTGCTGTTCTTCGCCGAGATGTGGGAGCGGTTTTCCTACTACGGCATGCGTGGATTGCTGGTCTTCTATCTGACCCAGCAGTTCCTGTTCGAGGACAAGCGGGCCGGGGCGCAATACGGCTCCTACGCCACCCTGGTCTATCTGCTGCCCCTGGTCGGCGGAGTGCTGGCCGATCGCTATCTGGGTGCGCGCAAGGCGGTGGCCTTTGGCGCCCTTTTGCTGGTGGCGGGCCACATGACGATGGCGATCGAGGGCCCGCCGGTGCGCCAGTCCCTGACCTATCAAGGCGCCCACTATGATTTCCAGGTCACCGGCCGTGGCGACACCCGGGCGGTGAAGCTGGAAGTAGCAGGCCACGGCTATGATTTCGGTCAGACCCCGGGGGGTGACTTCGAGATCAAGGGTCTGCCCGCGGGCGTCCCATTGCCCCCAGTGCTGGCCAAGGGCTCGTTCACGCTGGAAAAGAACAGCACGGCCCCGATCTTCGAGGATATCCTCTATCTGGCCCTGGCTCTGATCATCATGGGGGTGGGGTTCCTCAAGGCCAATATTTCAACCATCGTCGGCCAGCTTTATGCTCAGGGCGACCCCCGGCGTGATCCGGGCTTCACGCTGTACTATTATGGCGTCAACCTCGGGGCTTTCTGGGCGGCTATCCTCTGCGGCTACCTGGGCCAGAACTTCGGCTGGGCCTGGGGGTTCGGCCTGGCCGGAGTCGGCATGCTGGCCGGCTATGTCACCTTCATGTTCGGCAAGCCGCTGCTGGAGGGAAAGGGCGAGCCGCCCGACCCAGAACGACTGGCGCGCCCGCTATTGGGGCCGCTGAATCGCGAATGGCTGATCTATCTGGGGGTGATTCCAGGCTTGGCCGTGGTGTGGATCCTCGTTCAGCACAACGCCATGGTCGGCGGCGCCCTGGGCCTGGGTTGGCTGGTCTCGCTGATTTATATCGGCTGGCACATGGTCACCAAATGCGACTGGGTTCAGCGGCAGCGCCTGTTCCTGGCCTTCGTGTTGATGCTCGGCTCGGTGGTGTTCTTCACCCTGTTCGAACAGGCCGCGACCTCGCTCAATCTGTTCGCCGACCGCAACACCAACCTGCAGCTACTGTCTGGCCCGGTGATCTTCCCGTTCCTTGGCCACCAGATCTTCCTGGGAACTCGCACCATGATTCTGGCCGCCCAGGTTCCCGCCGATGTCTGGTGGATCGACATGGGTCTGGGCGCGGCCCAGACCCAATCGTTCAACGCCGGCTTCATCCTGATCTTCGCGCCGTTGTTGGCCGCGCTTTGGACGGCGCTGGGTAAGCGTGGCCGCGACCTGGATCCGGTCACCAAGTTCGGCCTGGGCCTCGGTCAGGTGGGTCTGAGTTTTCTGATCATCGTCTGGAGTCAGGGGTTCGCCGATGCTCATTTCCGCATGCCGTTGATGGTGCTAGGCGCCGTCTACCTGCTCCAGACCACGGGCGAGCTTTGCCTGAGCCCGGTTGGCCTGTCGGAAATCACTAAGCTCGCACCAGCAGTGCTGGTCTCGACGATGATGGCTGTCTGGTTCATGGGCACCTCTGCGGCGGAATTCATCGGCGGACTGATCGCTTCCCTGGCCGGGACCGAGACGGTGGGCGGCCAAGTGCTGGATCCCGCCCTGGCTCTGAAGACCTCATTGCATATCTTCGGCATCATCGGCCTGTGGGCGGTGGGTTTCGGCGCCGCCTTCCTCCTTCTGGCGCCGTTCATCAAACGCTGGGCGCATGCCGTAAAGGACCCGGCGCTCGCAACCACTCCTTAACCGAAGGTCTTGCGGATCCTTAGATAGAATCCCCGCGACCCGTGCAGATCGCGAATATCGATATGGTCGAGGGGGCTGGCCCCCCGGGGGCCACTATAGACTTCCCGCACATGTCGAAATGAGCGGCCACCTAGATTCTGCACTTCGAAGCGTAACGTCAAACCAGGTTTTGGTTTGTATTCCGAGAACAACACCGCGTAGGCCTTAAGCTTATCCGTGTCGACCTCGTTGAAGCGGTAATAGGTTTCTCGAAACTGGTTGAATATGTCGAAGCCCCATGTTGTCTTCCAGCGCGGCAGGCCCTGGGTGAAATGGATTTCCCCCTCCTGTGGGTGGACCCCAGATATTGATCTGGCCATGCCGGTGGTGGGATCCTTAACCCGTGACTCTCGAAAGGTCTTGCGAATGGTCAGCGCGCCGTTTTTGACGCCTATCCGGTCCGTCGGCAGGGTCAGCAGAACGATCGCCTCGTCTTTTGTCCCGCCTCCGATATTGCCGGGCGCGTCATAGGTCCCCGAAGGATCAAAAATCGGAGCGCGATCAATGATGTCGCTCAACTGATAGTGCTTCACAGAGACGGAGATCTCGCCTCCTCCCCAGAAGCGTCGATCGTAGGCGGCCTCGTAGATCCAGGATTGCTGTGGCGTCAGAGCCGGGTTCCCCGCATGCACCGCGCCGTTGGTCAGAGACGCGGCGCCGGCGGCGAAGTCGTCGAAATCCAACTGACCGACCTCGCGCTCTACTCTCAAACGGAACTGATCAGCGTCGTCGGGCGACCAGGTCATCGACAGGCGGGGCTTGGGAAAGACAAACGCGCGTCCCCCGGCCACATCGCCTGTCGACGCGATACGCGATGCCTCGACACGCAGACCCGCCTCGATCGTGACGGCTTTCGCCGCTTTCCAGGTCACCGTGGCGAAGGTCTCGCCCCGAAGTTCGGTTACGCGGACGTTGGCGGCGGGGATGCTGGTATCAACGTCATTCACAACATAGCGAGTGTGATCCAGCAGCCAGTTGAGATCACCTTCCGCCCCTGCTTGGATCGACAGTATCGGTGAAGTTTGTACGTTGACGGTGGTTCGGGCAATGGTTTCAGAAGTCTGTTTGGCTAGCCGAAACAACTCGAGGTCTTTCGGGGCCGCGTATTGGGCCTTGTAGCGGCTCTGCCCGAATTGCTGCAGGAAGAAGCTCTCAACCTGGGCTTTGGAACCCAGTGGGTGATCGTATCGAAGGCCAATTTCTGCAGTGTCCTGGTTAGAGTGATCGGTCTCAAGATCCAGACTGGCGGGATCGATCAGGGCGTCGGCCTGTGTATAGCGATAGGGGTTCACGAAAATCGAGGCGTTCAGGCGCAACTTGCCACCCAGAATCGGCGTCTCCATCGCCTCCGTGGCCTTGTAGTTTTCGCCGACCCCAAGTGCCGATTCGTTGGCTCGAGTGGTTCCGGCCGCGGTGCTTGTGGTCCGTCGCCCCACGCCAGACCCGTCGTCGAAACCCCGACCAATCAGCAGCGAACCTTCCCAGCTGGTTTTGGCTGTGTTGATCGCGCCTTCGGCGCGGAAGCCCGTGGCGAATCGGCCGTCGTCTCTGCCTGTGGTGGAAGCCGAGACAGTCAGTCGGGCGCCGAGTCCCGTCCGCCGAATGACATTGGCAAGAACGGTCTTGCCCTGCATATCCACGCCGGGCGCGCCGCCGCGAATGACCTCAATCCGCGCGACCGAAGCGGCGGGGATGCGCTTGAGAATCTCGTCGAGCCCGTCATCCTTGGAGGCTGGCCGGGCGCCGTCGATCAGTACATTGCCCGCCGCGCCGCCGAATCCTCGCACCTGCCCCCCACCGTCAAAAGAGAAACCCGGCACAAGCCTGATCATGTCCAGAGCTGTGACGGGTTGCTCCGCCGCGAAGAAAGGGGCGGGGTATGAAGTTACCGCCGCAGTTGCGGCTTGAACGATGACCGGAGCGGCGAACGCGCCAAGGACGAAGAGAAACCTACCCCAGATCAAATAAGCTTCCCCCGAAGTATGGACGGCTTGTCGCAGAGGGCGCAGATGGGCGCCAGTAAAATACGACGTTTACTCTAGCGTAACTTTCGCCATCTGGGGAACTGTCCGGACCGTCAATCGGGCAACTAAATATATGAATTATAAATTGTTTTGTTCCAGATCAATCACTGTGTAACAACTCGGAAATGAGTTGTCCCTAGTTCTCGCGGGGTAGTGAGCGAGTCCCGATCGACACGGTCGCTCCCAGCGAAGCGAGCATCACACAGCCGATTCCAACCCATTGTATTGGCGAAGGTCTCTCGTCCAGGACCACCAGACCCGCCAAAGCGCCCACCGCCGGTTCAATACTCATAAGGGCGCCGAAGGCCTTAGGCGGAATTCGAGTCAAGGCGATCATCTCCAAAGAATAGGGAAGGGCGCTCGACAAAACGGCCAGCGCCACGCCGCTGGGTAGGATCGCCAGATCAAAGACCGCCGATCCGGCGGCCGCCACCCCGATCGGTACGAAGACAACCGCGGCGATGACCATGCCAAGCGCTGTCGCGGCCGGCCCGTGGGCCTGTCCAACTTTGCGTCCGAAAACGATGTACATCGCCCAGAAGGCCCCCGATCCCAGAGCCAGCATCGCGCCCATGGGGTCGATCGCCGGAAGGGGGCTCCAGATCGGCAGCAGCAGGAGCAGTCTGGCTGCGGCCAGAGTGATCCACAGGAAATCCAGCCATCGCCGCGAGGCGAGCAAGGCTAACGATAGTGGACCAATGAACTCTAGAGCAATGGCGACCCCCAAGGGCGTGGTACGTAGCGCCATGTAGAACAGCGTGTTCATGGCGCCCAGGCACAAGCCGTAGGCGATCAGCGGTGATGTGAACCGAAGCGGTCGCAATGTCCGCCAAGGTCGCCGCGCGACAACCAGGATCACGGCGGAAAATCCCAGCCGCAAGGCGGTAGCGCCTTGCGGCCCGACCTTTGGAAACAGGCCCTTGGCGAAAGCGGCTCCCGCCTGCATCGATAGCATGGCGACTAGCAGAAGGCCCAAGGCGACCAGGACGCTCGGACCCGCGCGGTCTTGATCTGAATTGGCGCGGGCGACCAGCGCCTCCGCCTTCGAAGATCGACGGGCGCCTAAACCCCTGTTCCTCCAACCGTCAGTCCGGTGATTTTCAGGGAAGGCTGACCGACGCCCACGGGGACGCCCTGTCCACCCTTGCCGCACATGCCGATGCCTGGATCGAAGGCAAAGTCATCGCCGATCATGGTCACCTTGGTCAGCGCCGAAGGGCCGTCGCCAATCAGGGTGGCGCCCTTGACCGGCGCGGTGATCTTGCCGTTCTCGATCATATAGGCCTCGGTGCACTGGAAAACGAACTTGCCATTGGTGATATCCACCTGGCCGCCACCGAAGTTGGCGCAATACAGCCCGCGCTTGGTCGAGGCGATCATCTCATCGCGGTTGGAGGTCCCGGCCAGCATGCCAGTGTTGGTCATCCGAGGCATGGGAACGTGGGCATAGGATTGACGCCGGCCGTTGCCAGTGGCGGTCAGGCCCATCAGCCGGGCGCTCTGGCGATCATGCATATAGCCGACCAGGATACCATCCTCGATCAGGATCGTCCGGGAAGTCGGCGTGCCCTCGTCATCGACGGTGAGAGAGCCGCGCCGCCCTTCGATCGAGCCGTCGTCGAACACCGTGACGCCGCGCGCCGCCACCTGCTCTCCGATCCGCCCCGAGAACGCTGATGTTCCCTTGCGGTTGAAGTCGCCTTCCAGGCCATGGCCAACTGCCTCGTGCAGCAGGATGCCGTTCCAGCCTGCGCCCAGCACCACATCCATCTCTCCGGCTGGGCAGTCGACGGCGTCCAGGTTGACCAGGGCCTGACGAAGTGCTTCTTCGACCTGTTCGCGCCAGCGCTCCGGGGTGATCCAAGCTTCGAAGCCGGCCCGGCCCCCGGCCCCCGATGAACCGTTTTCCCGCCGGCCATCTTTTTCCACCGTCACCTGGACGTTCAGTCGCGCCAACGGTCGGACATCGCGAATCAGGCGGCCGTCACCTCGCAGAATTTCCACCACTCGTCGTTCGCCGGCCAGCGAGGCCATGACCTGGGCGACCCGGGGGTCCCTGGCCCGCGCAAAAGCGTCGATTTCCTGCAGTAGAGCGACCTTGTCGGCGAACCCGGGTGAGGCGAGCGGGTCTTCATCGCCGTAAAGATGCGTGTTGGTATCCCGAGGCCCTTCGGCGGCGACACCCGAATAGCCGCGCTTGGCCAGGGCGGCGGAAGCGCCGGCGCGGCCGATCGCCGCCGCTGAGATTTCACTGGCGTGCGCATAGCCGGCGGTTTCACCGGCCACCACGCGCAAGCCGAACCCCTCGGTGGAATCGTAGGACGCCGATTTCAGCCGTCCGTCGTCGAAGACGAAGGCTTCGCTCTCCGACCGTTCTAGGAAAATCTCGCCGTCGTCGGCCCCCGCCAAGGCTTGGCCCAGCAGGCGCTCGGCCTCACCGACATCGACACCCGACGCTTCGAGTATGGAGGGCGCCAGAACAGGAGCATTCATGGGGATTTCGTCTTCATGGAAAAACGCGGAACGGAGGACTTATAAATAGGGGGCCTGGGTAGCCTATGAAATGACCATATCACCTTAAGGTCGTCGAGCCCGGTGCATGGTGCTCAATCGTCTTGGCAATATCATTCGTAGCGCGTATGCAGCCACAACGAAGGGCCGGGGGTGGTGTTTGGCGCGCGGGTCGCCTCACCGACGCTGGCCTTTTTTGATTTGCGTGGTGCGCCCCCGGCATTCTCGGGGGCAATTGTCCCGACAGAATGGGCCGAGAGGAACATGCACTTTGTTTTTCCGCGCATGAGACGGCTAGTAGCCGGTATCTTGCCATCGAGTTTGGGTCTGGCGTTCAGCTTTCAGGCTTTCGCCGGAGATATTGTCGGTCAGCCGACCGACGGCGCCCTGGATCTGCAGCCGGCCGCATCGCAAATTCGGCGTGATGTGATCAGTTTTCACGATAACATTCTGCTCCCGATCATCGTGGGGATCACCGTTCTGGTGTTGGTGCTGCTGATTATCGTCGTGGTCCGCTTTAACAGGCGTGCCAATCCGACCCCAGCGCGCTTCAGTCACAACACGCCCATCGAGGTGGCGTGGACCGTGGTGCCGGTGCTGATCCTCATGTTCATCGCCATCTTCTCATTTAAATTGCTGTTTGAAGAGCACGACATGCCCAAACCGGATTTAACGGTTAAGGTCGTGGGCCGGCAGTGGAACTGGGACTACGAATATCCAGACCAGAAAATCGCAGCCTACACCTCTGTGCCGTTGACCAAAGAGGAGGCATCCAACAAGCGCGTGCCGTACCAATTGGCTGCCAGCGACCCCTTGGTCGCCCCGGTCGGCAAGGTCGTCCGCGTTCAGGTGACGGCGGAAGACGTGATCCACTCGTTCTCCGTACCGGCCTTCGGGATAAAGATCGACGCTATTCCTGGTCGTCTCAATCAAACATGGTTCAAGGCGGACAGAACCGGCACGTTCTACGGCCAATGCTCCCAGCTTTGCGGCGTCAATCACAGCTACATGCCGATTGAGGTCAAGGTCGTCACCCAACCGGAGTTTGACGCCTGGGTTGCAAGTAAGGGAACCAAACCCGCCGTGGTCGCCACAGCGTCCCCGGCCACCGGCCCAACTCCAGTAGCGCTTCACTAATTCGGTTCGAGGGAGATCAAGTATCATGGCTGATATGGCCGCCACCCACGGACGGGACGCCCACGCTGAACTAACCAGCGGTTACGGCTCGCATGACGGGACCCCTGGGTTTTTTACCCGTTGGTTCCTGTCCACCAATCACAAAGACATCGGGACGCTCTACATCATCTTCGCCATTCAGGCGGGAATCATCGGGGCGCTGTTTTCGGGCCTGATCCGTTGGGAACTGGCCGAACCGGGTCTGCAGGTCTTCGTCAAGGGCTCTCTGCTCGATCATCTTGGGATCGTGGAGGCTTCCAAACACGGCTACTACGTTGTGGTTACCGGCCACGCCCTGATCATGATCTTCTTCATGGTCATGCCGGCCATGATCGGCGGCTTCGGCAACTGGTTCGTGCCCCTGATGATCGGCGCGCCGGACATGGCCTTCCCGCGGATGAACAATGTCAGCTTCTGGCTGCTGGTGGCATCTTGGTGCATGCTGCTCACCTCAATGTTTGTCGATGGCGGCCCGGGCAAGGGCTTTGGTGGCGGCTGGACGCTCTATCCGCCGCTCTCGACCATAGGTCACACTGGTCCGGCCATGGACTGCGCAATCTTGTCGGTTCACCTCGCAGGCGCCAGTTCGATCCTGGGCGCCATCAATTTCATCACCACCATCTTCAATATGCGAGCGCCGGGGATGACCATCCACCGCATGCCTCTGTTCGTGTGGTCGATCCTGGTGACGGTATTCCTGCTGCTGCTGTCCCTGCCGGTTCTGGCCGGAGCCATCACCATGCTGCTCACCGACCGCAATTTCGGCACCCACTTCTTCGACGCGGCCGGCGGAGGCGATCCGGTTATGTATCAGCACCTGTTCTGGTTCTTTGGTCACCCGGAGGTTTACATCCTGATCATCCCCGGCTTCGGCATGATCAGCCACATCGTCTCGACATTTTCGCGCAAGCCGGTGTTTGGCTATCTGGCCATGGCCTACGCCATGGTGGCCATCGGGTTCCTGGGCTTCATCGTCTGGGCGCACCACATGTTCACCGTCGGCATGCCGATCAATCTTCAGGCCTATTTCGTGGCCGCGACCATGGTCATCGCGGTGCCGACCGGGGTTAAGGTGTTTTCGTGGATCGCCACCATGTGGGGCGGCTCGATCGAGTTCAAGACGCCGATGCTGTGGGCGATCGGCTTCATTTTTCTTTTCACCGTGGGCGGGGTCACCGGCGTGGTTCTGGCCAACGCGGGCATCGACTATTCCCTCCACGACTCCTACTACGTGGTAGCCCACTTCCATTATGTGCTTAGCCTTGGCGCTGTGTTCGCCATCTTCGCCGGCTTCTACTATTGGTTCGAGAAGATGTGGGGCGTACGCTACAACGAGTTTCTGGCCAATATGCACTTCTGGATCACCTTCGTCGGGGTGAATATAATCTTCTTCCCGCAGCATTTCCTGGGCCTCCAGGGCATGCCGCGGCGGTCGGTGGACTATCCCGTTGCCTTCGCCTTCTGGAACAAGGTTTCGTCCTATGGCTACGCCATCACGCTCGTGGGTCTGGTGGTGTTCCTTGTGGTGCTCGCCGAAGCGATCGCTCGCCGTCGCCCGGCCCGCGCCAATCCCTGGGGCGAAGGCGCGACGACCTTGGAGTGGACCCTGTCCTCGCCACCGCCGTTCCACCAATTCAACGAGCTGCCGGTGATTCACGCCGAGGCCCATTGACCCGTCACATGGCCATATCTCCCGGTCAGGCCCTCGCGCCTCCAAAAGTTAATTTGGGCGGGGCGACGGTCGAGGCCGCGCGCTGGCAGGATTATCTGTCGCTGTTGAAGCCCAGGGTGATGTCCCTGGTGATCTTCACCGCCTTCACCGGCATGGTCTGTGCTGGCGGCAATATGCATCCGCTGCTCGCGGCGGTAGCCATCCTGTGCATTGCCGTGGGCGCCGGAGGCTCGGCGGCGTTGAACATGGCCTATGATGGCGACATCGACGCCTTGATGCGTCGCACCCGACGCCGGGCAGTGCCTTCGGGGCGTATCCAGCCCGCCGACGCCCTGGCCCTCGGGGTCGCCCTGTCGCTGTTTTCCGTTGGCATCATGGGTCTGGCGATCAACGTCCTGGCGGCCGCTCTGCTTGCCTTCACCATTCTGTTCTACGCGGTCGTCTACACCCTGTGGCTCAAGCGCCGTACGCCCCAGAATATCGTCATAGGCGGATTGGCCGGGGCTCTACCGCCGGTTGTTGGCTGGGCGGCCGCCAGCGGGCACGCGCCCCTGAACGCCTGGCTCCTGGTGGCGATCATCTTCATGTGGACGCCGCCGCACTTCTGGGCGCTGTCGCTCTATACCACCGGTGACTACGCCGAGGCGGGCGTACCGATGATGCCGGTGGTCAAGGGTGTGTCTTCCACACGCAGACAGATTCTCGCCTACAGCCTGCTGCTGGCGCCACTCGGCGTCGCGCCGGCGTTCACCGGCCTGGGCGGCCCGATTTATCTGGCGGTTTCCGTGCTCGGCGGCCTCGGCATGGTCACTCTGGCGGTCAGGCTGTTGTTCAGCCGGGCGGGCGAGCCAGCGCCGCCTCTGCCCGTCGGACGCAACGAAGGGCTTTATGATGTCCGCCTCGCCGCCCGTCCGGCGCGCGATCTGTTCGCCTTTTCCTTGCTCTATCTGTTCGTGCTGTT
>JAYVYH010000180.1:0-9605 GCA_043784385.1 Caulobacteraceae bacterium
CCGCTGGAGCCCGGCGTGATCCTGTTTCGAGACGATGTCGAGCGGACCCGCATGGCGACGCTCGAACACGAGCGCTGGATGGCCGATCGGCGGCTGAACGGCTGGCGGCAGGGACACAAGCGAGACAATGCCCGAAAATTACATACCAATTTCGTGGCGTTCGACGATCTCCCGGAAGCCCTCAAAGCCTACGACTATCAGGTCGTGGACTGGATGGACTCGTTTCTGCCGAGACGGCCCGGCGGATTGCAGCGGGGATAACGGAGGGACCAACGGGGTCCGCCTGGCGAGCCTCCTAATCGTCCCGATGCACCCGTTCCCGCCGTTCGTGCCGTTCCTGGGCCTCAAGACCCAGGGTAGCGATGGGGCGGGCCATCAGGCGGGCGAGGTTGATCGGCTCACCGGTTTCCTCGCAATAGCCATAGTCGCGCTCATCGATTCGACGCATGGCGGCATCAATCTTGGAGATCAGTTTGCGTTGGCGATCGCGGGTGCGCAGTTCCAGAGCCCTATCGGTCTCGGATGAGGCTCGATCGGCCAGATCCGGATGGTTTTCGGTTTCTGTCTGCAGATGACCGACAGTCTCACGAGTTTCGCGGAGAATGTCGTTCTTCAATTCAAGCAGTTTACTTTTGAAGAACATCAACTGCCGTTCATTCATGAACGGTTCGTTGACCGACGGAACGTAGTCGGCTTCCTGTAAATCCGTGGAAGTCTCCTGCATCGACGCCTCACACCCCATACCCACGAGGACCCAGCCGGTCACAATAGCCGCGCTTATAACAAAGCTCACGGAGGGGCAATCCGCCAAGAGAGCAACAGCCTATTTGAGCTCCGCGTCGGAACATTTTGCGAGCCTTCGCCCGGGATGCTAGCTGACTCGACGCCGGTGGGGCGCGGGAACGATGAACATGAAGCTTTGGGCGCGGGCTCTTTTGGCAAGCGTGGCCGTCACGGCGATGAGCGGTGGAATTGCCGTGGCGGGCGATTCGCCGATGCTGGGGTTCTCCTCCATGTCGGCCGGGGCCGAACGGGGATTGGAGGGCCGCTTCGACGCCAATCTGTCGGCCGGGGCAATTCGCGATCGCCTGAAGCTTATGTCCGCCGAGCCGAACCAGGTGGGCTCGCCACACGACAAGGCCAACGCCGACTACACCCTGGCGCAATTCAAGGCCTGGGGCTGGGACGCCCACATCGAGGTTTTCAGCGTGCTCTATCCGACGCCCAAGGCCGAGCTGCTCGAACTGGTCGGGACCCAAGGGTTCAGGGCCACCCTGACCGAACCGGCGATTGCGGGAGATGACAGCTCGGCGGACCAGACCGGTGGCCTGCCGGCGTATGTGGCCTATGGTGGCGACGGCGATGTCACCGCGCCGCTGATCTACGTGAACTACGGCATGCCGGCCGACTATGAGGCGCTGCGCCGCCTGGGTCTGGATGTGAAAGGTAAGATCGTCATCGCCCGCTACGGCGCCGGCTGGCGCGGTCTGAAACCTAAGCTGGCCCAGGAGCATGGCGCCGTCGGTTGCATCATCTATTCCGACCCGGCCGATGACGGCTATGGGGCCGGCGACGCCTATCCGGGTGGCGCCTACCGTCCCGAGCGCGGCCTGCAGCGCGGATCGGTGCAGGACTTGCCGGTCGAGCCTGGCGATCCCCTCACCCCGGGCTACGGCTCCGTGGAGGGCGCGCAGCGTATTGCGATCAGCCAAGCCAAGACGATCCTGCGCATTCCGACGCTGCCGATTTCCTGGGGGGACGCCCAGCACTTCCTGGCGGCACTCGGCGGGCCGGTGGCGCCGCGGGGTTGGCGGGGTGCGCTGCCGATGACCTATCATGTCGGTGGCGGAGGTGCGGCGGTTCACATCCTGGTTCAGTCGAACTGGGACCAGAAACCGCTCTATGATGTGATCGCAGTGATGAAGGGCGCTCGCGAACCCGACAAATGGGTCATTCGCGGCAACCACCGCGACGGCTGGGTATTCGGGGCCGAGGACCCGCTGTCGGGCCAGACCGCGCTAATGGAAGAAGCCAAGTCTCTTGGCGCCCTGGCCAAGACTGGCTGGCGGCCGGCGCGAACCCTGGTCTACGCCAGTTGGGACGGCGAGGAGCCGGGCCTGCTGGGCTCGACCGAATGGGCCGAGACCCATGCCACCGAACTGCAGTCCAAGGCCGTGGTCTATATCAACACCGACGGCAACAACCGCGGCGTGCTGAGCGCCGAGACCAGCTATTCGCTGAGGCGGATGTTCGACCAGGCGGCGGCGTCGGTGACCGATCCAGAGACCGGGGTCAGCATTCGCGACCGCGCTATGGCGGAGATCCAGGTCCAGGCCCTGGCTTCCGACGCCAGCCCCGAGCTCAAGGCGCGCGCCAAGAGCGCGGCGGCGGGCGGCGACCTGCCGGTGGGCGATCTGGGATCCGGATCTGACTACACGCCGTTCGTGCAGCACCTGGGCATAGCGTCGATCAACTTCGGTTTCGACGGCGAGGGTCAGTCCGGCGGCGTCTACCACTCGGCCTATGACACTTTCGAGCACTACGACCGGTTCGGCGATCCGGGTTTCGCCTACAGCGTCGCCTTGGCCAAGACCGCCGGGCGGCTCGTCCTGCGAGCAGCCAACGCCGATCTGTCGCCGTTCCAGTTCGGTGACCTGGCGGCGACGGTGGCGGAACAGGTCGAGGCCCTGAAGAAGCTGGCGACCACGCAGCGCGAGCACGCCGTCACCGTCAACCGACTGCTGGATGAAAAGGCCTTCGCCCTTTCCGATGATCCAACGATCACTTCGGGTCCGCCCGAGCGGGAGACGGTGGCGGCGGACCTGGACTTTGCGCCGCTCGATGCCGCCCTGATCCGGTTGAAGGCCAGCGCCAAGGCCTATGACGACGCGGCAATCGCACCCGCGCGCGCCGGGCGGGCCGCGAAGGCGGACACCATTCTGCAGGGGGTGGAGCAGGCGCTTACCGATTCGCGGGGCCTACCCGGACGTCCCTGGTATCGGCACTTGATCTATGCCCCGGGCCTGCTGACCGGTTATGGCGCCAAGACGCTACCCGGCGTCCGTGAGGCGATCGAAAGCCGGCGCTGGGCCGAGGCGAGTGACTACATCGGCAGAACGGCCGCCGTGTTGGACGCCGTCGGCGCGAAGCTGGATGAAGCGACCGGCCTCCTGGCGAAATAAGCTTGTGGTCGCGCGTGCGGGCTTTCCGGGCTAAATCTGCGCGATGATCCGCCATCGCCGCACCCGCATCGTCGCCACCCTCGGCCCAGCCAGTCGTGGGGCGGATATGGTGCTCGAACTTGCGGCGCTCGGGGTTGATGTCTTTCGCCTGAATTTCAGTCACGGCGCCCACGAAGACCACGCCTCGGCGTTCGCCGACGTGCGGGCGGCCGAGGATCGGATTGGCCGGCCGCTGGCGGCGCTGGCCGACCTGCAAGGTCCGAAGTTCCGGCTGGGGCGGTTCGCCGGTGGTGGGATCACCATAAGGCCCGGCCACCTGCTGCGACTGGATCTCGATCCGGCCCTTGGGGACGACCAGCGTGTCCAGTTGCCCCACCCCGAAGTGCTGAGCGTTCTGTCTCGCGGCGCCATGTTGGTGCTGGATGACGGCAAGACCCGCCTGGTTGTCAACGAAGTCGGCGAGGGTTTCGCCGATTGCTCGGTCGTGGCCGGGGCGCGGCTGTCCGACCACAAGGGACTGGCGGTTCCCGGCGTGACCATCCCGGTCCCGGCGCTGACCGATAAGGATCGGGGCGACCTGGAATTCGCTTTGCGCCTTGGGGTGGACTGGATCGCCCTTTCGTTCGTGCAGCAGGCCCAGGACATGGCGGATCTGCGCCGACTGGTTAACGGCCGGGCCGCGATCCTGGCCAAGATCGAGAAACCGGCCGCGCTACTCAATCTCGAGGCGATTCTCGACGTCAGCGACGGGCTGATGGTGGCGCGAGGAGACCTCGGGGTCGAGCTTGCTCCCGAGGATGTGCCGGTGGCGCAGAAGACCATCGTACGCGCGGCGCGGCGGCGCGGCGTGCCCGTGATAATCGCCACCCAGATGCTGGAATCGATGACCACCAGCCCCTCGCCGACCCGTGCCGAAGCTTCCGACGTGGCCGGGGGCGTCTATGAGGGCGCCGACGCCCTGATGCTGTCGGCCGAGTCCGCCGCCGGAGCGTGGCCACGGGAGGCCGTGAGCATGATGGACGCCATCATTCGCCGAGTGGAGGCCGATCCCAACTGGCCCGACCTGATGCGCGCCGAACATGGCCAGGACGCAGACGAAGACGCCGACGTCCTGATCGAGGCCGCCACGATGGCTGCCCGGGCGCGGGCCACGGCCTGCCTGGTAGCCTACACCAACAGTGGCGGTACCGCGCGGAGGGTGGCCCGCGAGCGGCCCGCGCACCCGATTCTGGCCATCACCGACGACGTCCGGGTGGCGCGCTCGCTCGGCCTGGTTTGGGGGCTGGAGCCTCGCGTGGCGGCGCAGCCGCCCGACATTGAAACGATGACCGACGAAGCCGCGAGGATGGCGGCGGATCTGGGATTGGCGGGCCCAGGCGCGCGCGTGTTGATCGTCGCGGGACCGCCGAAAGGCGCCCCAGGCGCCGCCAATCTGTTGCGCATAGCCCACGCGCCGAGCACACAGCGCCCATAGTGATCCGACCGGACGTTGAGATTGGTTGTTCCGCGCGGCTCTGATAGGGTCGCATAAGAAAAGGGTCACCCACGCGGGTAGCTTGACGGGGCTTGGGCTGGATATCGACCACAAATGCCACAGCCTGCCGATTTTCGCTTTGAAAACACCGACGCCGGCGCCACGGCTATTCTGACCGGTGACTGGACGGCCGTCGAGATGGGCCGGGCCTCGGAACGCCTGACGGACGCGCTGCGGAAAGCCAAGGGCGCCACGATCGACCTGACCCAGGTCGATCGATGCGACACCTCCGGCGCCTATGTTGTGCTGAGGGCGGCGCGGCGGGCCGGCCATGACGATCGCATCGTCGCCTCACCCGAGGTCGACAAACTGTTGAAAATGGTCGAAGCCGCCAGCCAACCGAAGCCGAGCGCCAAAGCGTCAAGGGGTGCGCTGTACGGCGCGTTTGACCGCATTGGCCGCGCGGTCGCCGACATTGGCCTTAACATCGTTGATATCAACGTCTTCAATGGCCATTTGCTGGTGGCGACAGGCCGCGCCATCGCCAATCCAAGGCGAGTCCGCTGGGCGGCGGTGTTCTCCCTGGCGGAACGGGCTGGGCTGGACGCGATCCCCATCGTAGCGATGACCACGTTCTTTATCGGCGCGGTGGTCGGTTTGCTGGGCGCCAATCTGCTGCGCCAGTTCGGGGCGCAGGTGTTCGCCGTCGAATTGATCGGTATCTCGGTCCTGCGCGAGTTCAACGTCCTGATCACGGCCCTGCTGCTGGCGGGCCGGTCGGCGTCGGCGTTCGCCGCCGAAATCGGCTCGATGAAGATGAATCAGGAAATCGACGCCATGCAGGTTCTGGGGATCGACCCATTCGACGCGCTGGTGTTCCCAAGATTCATGGCGCTGCTGTTCACCATCCCCCTATTGGTGTTCGTCGCTACCCTGGCCGGCCTGGCTGGCGGCCTTGTAGTTACCACCACGGTCCTGGACCTCAGCCCGACGATCTTCTTCCAGCGCCTGATCGACAATGTGGGCATCACCCACTTCTGGGTGGGCATGTCCAAGGCGCCGGTGATGGCCGTGGTGATCGCGGGGATCGGCTGCCGGCAGGGCCTGGAGGTCGGCGGCGATGTAGAGTCGCTGGGACGGCGCGTGACATCGGCCGTGGTCCAGGCGATCTTCGCCGCGATCCTGATCGATGCGATCTTCGCGCTGATCTATATGAAGCTCAACGTATGAGCGGCGAGCCGGAAGCCTCGCTGGACACCAATGCGGCGCCAATCGAGGTGCGCGACCTGGTGTCTGCCTATGGCGATAATGTCATCCATGACGGCCTGAACCTGACCATTCCGCGCGGCGAGGTGATTGGCGTGGTGGGCGGGTCCGGCTCCGGAAAGTCGGTGCTGCTCAACACCATCATCGGTCTTCGTGAACCTCAGGGCGGTTCGATAAAGGTGTTCGGCCAGGACATCCGCTATGCCAAGCGCCGCCAGTGGACGGCTATCGAGCGCCGCTGGGGCGTGCTGTTCCAGCAGGGCGCGTTGTGGTCCAACCTGACGGTCAAGGAGAATGTCGCCGCACCCATGCTGGAACATACCAGATTGAGCAGGCGCGAGATCGGCGAACTGGCGGATCTTAAGATCGCGCTCGCCGGCCTGCCGGCGGATACCGGAGCCCTGAAGCCCTCAGAACTGTCCGGTGGCATGATCAAGCGCGCCAGCCTGGCGCGCGCCCTGGCGCTCGATCCGGAACTGTTGTTTCTCGATGAGCCTACGTCAGGCCTTGATCCGATCAGCGCGGCGGCCTTCGACACCCTGATCGACGAACTTTCCGATGGACTCAAATTGACGGTCTTCATGATTACCCACGACCTGGACAGCCTCTACAGGATCACCGACCAGGTGGCGGTTATCGCCGACAAGAAGGTGGTGGCGATGGCCCCGGTGCGGGAACTGGAGACCTTCGATCATCCCTGGGTTCAGAGCTACTTCCACGGGGTCCGCGGTCGGGCCGCCGCGGGTACGCGCGAAGCTGAAATCGCCGGGAAGGCGGCCTAATGGAACGCAACGCCAACTACGCCCTGGTAGGGCTGGCCTCGACGGTCCTGCTGGTGGCCCTGGTGGTGTTCGCCGTGCTGCTGGCCGGCCGCAAGTTCAGCCGCGACTACGACGTCTATGACATCGTGTTCCAGGGACCGGTCCGAGGCCTGGCTCAAGGCGGCGAGGTTCATTTCAACGGCATCAAGGTCGGCGATGTCAGCCGCATATCGCTGGATCCCCAGGACCCCCGGCTGGTGGTGGCCAGATCCCGCGTCACCACGGATGTGCCGATCCGCGCCGACTCTTACGCCACCCTTGAGCCGCTAGGCATCACCGGCGTCAACTACATACAGATCACCGCCGGGACGGCGTCCAAGCCACTGTTGAAGGACACCGTGGCGGAGGGACACGTGCCGAGACTGGCCAGCCAGCGTGACGCTTTGTCGGACCTGTTGGCCGGCGGCGGCTTCATCGTGCAGCGAACCGTCGAGGCCCTGGACCGGGTCAACCGGGTGTTCTCGGACGAGAACATCAAGACCCTGGGCGCCACCATGAGTGACGTCCAGGCGGTGACGGCGGAACTCAGGGAACGCAAATCGATCATCGACGACGCCCAGAAGACCCTTCAGAACGCCGATGACGCAACCAAGCAGATCGCGGCCCTGGCCAAATCCGGCCAGTCGCTGTTGGATGGCGATGGTCGCAAAACCATGGTTAAGCTGAGCGACGCGGCCGGCGAGATTCAGGTCGCGGCCCAGGAACTGCGCGGAACTCTCACCAAGCTCCAGGGTCCCACTCAGGACTTTGCCACCACCGGCCTGCCGCAGCTTACCGCAACTATCGCCAGCCTCCAGCGAGCCACCGATCACCTCGACCAGGTGCTCGGCGAGATACAGACCGACCCTCGAGGCCTGATCGTCAAAGCCCCGGCCAAGGAGATCAAGGTCAAACCATGAGGATTCTGTTTCCCCGCGGCGCGGTCCGCGCCGGCGTCGCCGTTCTGGTCGCTATTTCCCTGTCCGGATGCATTTCCCTGCTGCCGAAGACGGCTCCCGCCCAGCTGTACCGGTTCGGCGCGGACTCGGCCGCCGTGGCGCCGCCGCCGACAGCGGGGCCTCGGTTCACCGTGCGGCCGGCCTCCATCAGCTTCGAACAGGCCGCCGCCGGCGACCGGATTCTGACCATCACCGGTGATCAGGCCGCCTATGTCGGCGGAGCCCGGTGGGTCGGTCCCGCCGGATCGCTGTTCGAGGCGGCCCTGACGCGCGCGTTCGATGTCCACGCAGGTCCGGCCCGGTTGCTGGCCGCCGGTGAGCCGGCGCCGGGCGACTACGTGCTGAAGGTCGATGTCCGCGCCTTCGAGGCTCGCTATGACAAGGGGCGAGACGCCGCTCCCCGCGCCGTGGTGGAGGTCTATGCTGCCCTTTCCGATCGCAAGGATTCGCGGATTGAAAGCAGCCGCCTGTTTCAGGTCACGACGCCCGCTGGGTCGAATTCAGTGCACGCCATCGCCGCGGCCTTCGACGACGCCGTTCTGAAGGTGCTAACCCAACTGGTGGCTTGGGTGGACACCAAGGGCCAAGCCTAAAGGCGGAGTCACGCATACTTGGCGTCATTCGGCGACAACGTCTTCAAGGGTCAGGCCTTCGACGGCCTCCGGCGACTCAGCGGTGGCGGCCCGAACGTCGCCGCCTACGGCGCGGGCCGACTTCGCGAATCGTTTGATCAGGCGCGTCAGGCCAGGTTCGTCGACGGCCGCCGCGGCGGCGTCCCAGGCGAACCATTGGGAGCTGCGCTGGTCCTGTTCACGCCAACTGTCGTGCTGGGTGGTGACCTGCAACGCATACACCGTCACGCGGCAGGCCTGGCTCTGGCCCGAGCGCAGGATTTTCTGATAGTTGTAGGCGCCCAGCGACTTCTTCACGATCCTTCCCTCGACACCCGCCTCTTCGAGAGCCTCCAGCGCGGCCACTTCGCGGCGCGTTTTGGACCTCATCGTCCAGCCCTTGGGTATCACCCACCGCCCAGTTTCGCGGGAAGTGACCAGCAGAATTTCAAGGCCAGACGCCAGCCGGTATGGCAAAGCCGCGCATTGTGGGCGAGGCTTGGGCCGGGCCACGGTCTTGCGCCCCGCGCCGGTCCGTCGCGCCGGATCGGCGGGGCCGTTCATTGAAGACCGGTCTGGCGCCTGGCGGCCGTCAGAGTGTTTTGTAACAGGCAGGCGACGGTCATCGGCCCGACGCCACCGGGAACCGGCGTCAGCCATCCGGCCACGCGGCGAGCCTCTTTGAACGCCACGTCGCCGACCAGTCTGGTGCGTCCCAGAGCCGCCTGTTCCGGGTCGCGGAACGGTGTGCGGTTGATGCCCACGTCGATCACCGCCGCGCCGGGCTTGATCCAGCTACCCCGGACCATCTCCGGCCGCCCGACGGCCGCCACCAGGATGTCGGCGCCCCCGCACAACCCGGGAAGGTCCCGCGAGCGCGAGTGGGCGATGGTGACGGTGCAGTTTTCGGCCAGGAGCAGCGCGGCCACCGGGCGACCCACCAGCACCGAGCGGCCCAGGACCAGGGCGTTGAGACCCGACAAATCCCCAAGCGCGTCCCGCAGAAGGATCAGACAGCCCAGGGGCGTGCAGGGCGTCAGGGCTTCCAGGCCGCTGGCGAGGCGCCCAGCGCTGACCACAGTCAGGCCGTCTACGTCTTTGTCGGGGTTCAGACGCTCCAGCACCGCGCCGGCGTTGAGATGAGACGGCAAAGGCAATTGGACGAGGATGCCATGGATGGCGGGGTCCTGATTCAGGTTCTCGACAAGGGCGATCAAAGCGTCCTGATTGGTGTCGGCCGCGAGACGGTGAGTTACCGAATGCATGCCGATGGCCAAGCTCTGCTCGCCCTTGGACCGCACATAGACCTGGCT
>JAYVYH010000181.1:0-6634 GCA_043784385.1 Caulobacteraceae bacterium
CGACCTGCTGGTGAAGGAGATGATCACCCACCCCGAAACCTTCGAGCACGACGAAAAGCAGAAACAGGTCCTGCTGACCGAGCACGGCTCAGAAACCATCGAACAGACCCTTGAGGCGGCGGGCCATCTGGCCGACGGATCGGCGGGACTCTACGATCCAGCCAACATATCGGTGGTGCACCACGTCAACCAGGCCCTGAGGGCCAATGTGCTCTACCAACTGGACCGCGACTACATCGTCCGCAACGGCGAAGTGATGCTGATCGACGAATTCACCGGCCGGATGATGCAGGGCCGGCGCCTGTCCGAGGGCCTGCACCAGGGCATCGAGGCCAAGGAAGGCGTCGATATCCAGCCCGAAAACCAGACACTAGCCTCGGTGACGATCCAGAACTACTTCCGTCTTTACGAAAAACTCTCCGGGATGACTGGCACGGCAGCCACCGAGGCCCAAGAGTTCTTCGACATCTATAAGATGGACGTAGCCGAGATTCCCACCAATCGGCCGGTGGCGCGCAAGGACGCCGACGACGAGGTTTATCGCACCGCCGCGGAAAAGAACCAGTCGATCATCGCCCAAATCGTAGAGTGCCATAAGCGCGACCAGCCGGTGCTGGTCGGCACGGTCTCGATCGAGAAGTCCGAACAGCTCTCGGAAATGCTCAAGACCTATCGTTGGGAGGGCGAGGGCAAGACCGTCGTCGGCGTGCCGCACAGCGTTCTGAACGCCCGCTACCACGAACAGGAGGCCTTCATCGTCGCCGAGGCCGGGGTTCCCGGCGCTGTAACCATCGCAACCAATATGGCCGGCCGCGGCACCGACATCCAGCTGGGTGGCAATATCGACATGCGGCTTTCGAAATGGCGGGACGAACAGGCCGGCCTCGGTATTGAGCCTAGCGTCGAGGACGAGCAGGCCGAACGCGCGCTGCTGGAAGCAGAGATCAAGGGCAAACGCGACAGGGCACTGGCAGGCGGCGGTCTGTTCGTTTTGGGCACCGAGCGGCATGAGAGCCGGCGGATCGACAACCAGTTACGCGGCCGAACCGGCCGTCAGGGCGACCCGGGCCAGTCGAAGTTCTTTCTGTCCTGCGAGGACGATCTGCTGCGCATTTTCGCCGGCGACAGGCTGGACGCCATCATGCGGTCGTTCGGCGTCGAAGAGGGTGAGGCGATCACCCATCGCTGGCTCAACGGCGCCATCGCCACCGCCCAGAAACGGGTCGAGCAGCGCAACTACGAGATGCGCAAGAACCTGCTCAAATACGATGACGTGGTCAACGACCAGCGCAAGGCGGTCTTCGAGCAGCGCCGGGAGTTCATGGAAGCCGAGGACCTGTCGGCCATCGTCACAGAGATGCGCCACGACACCATCGACGATCTGGTCGCCCGCCATCTACCGCCCAAGGCCTACGTTGACCAGTGGGACATCGAGGGCCTCGACGAGCGGGTCAAAGGGCTGCTCGGCCTAGAACTGCCGGTCCGCGAATGGGCGGCAGAGGACGGTATCGCCAATGAGGAAATTCGCGAGCGCCTCATCGCCGCCGCCGACGCCAAGGCCAAGGAACGCGAAACCCTGATCACGTCAAATCAGATGCGGGGCCTGGAAAAGAACTTCCTCCTGCAGATGGTCGACATGCAGTGGCGCGAGCACCTGATGCACCTGGACCATCTGCGCAATGTCATCGGGCTGCGCGGTTATGGGCAGCGCGACCCGCTCAACGAATACAAGACCGAAGCCTTCTCACTGTTCGAGACTCTGATCGGCGACCTGCGGCAGGGTGTCACCCGCTGGCTGATGACCGTGGAGATCCAGTTCAGCGCGCCAGAGCCCCTGCCCTCGCCGTCGATGTTCGAAGTGCATATGGACCCGCTCACCGGCGAGAACGAGCGGGCTCTGGAGATGGCGGGTATGGCACTGGCCGGCGGGTCGCCGGAGCAACGCGCCGCCCTGCCCTTGTCGGCCCTGCCCGCGGGTTACGAACGCACACCACGAAACGCCGCCTGCCCCTGCGGCTCGGGCAAAAAATATAAGCATTGCCACGGGACGCTGGTCTAGGGGCGGCGCAAGCGCTCCATCTCCTCGGCGATCATCTCCTCACGGCTAATCGAGGTGACGCCGTAGACCGACAGGCCGTGGGCCAGAAGGCCGATGCCCCATCCGGCCATCGGCCAAAGAAACCATAGATGGCCGGGCGAGGTCACGAGGTTCAGCGCCGTCAGCCCCAGGTTGACCAAGACGTAGACCAGGGCATGGGCGCGGAAGCTGATCTTGGCGTCGGCGCGGCGGGTGGCCGCGTGGCGTAGTTCTTCGTCCGACCTGATATCGGTCATGGTCATCGCTCCTTCTCAGGCCTGACGCCAATTGCCGTGGAAACCGAACGGTACGCGCCTGGGCAGCTTGGCGGCGGCGATCGGGCCGGCGGCGATGTCCTGAGCGTCGAAGACCACAAAATCGCTGCGGTCTTCATTGCCGCGATAGACTACCGAAACCACCCATCCGTCACCTTCGGCCGCCTTGGCCGAGCGCGGGACGAATACCGGTTCGCCCGGACCATCCCCAGCCTCGAACTCATAGGCGACGCGCTTGCCCGTCGCCAAGTCGACATGGGCGATGGCGTCAAAGTTGCCACCAGCCCGGCCGGTATTGGCCGCGAACCAGCCATGGCGATAAGCCAGACCCGCATGGCGCTCGTCGAACCGGGGGAACTCTCCGGCCATGTCGTCCAGTGGGGTGCGCTTGATCTGGTTCGAGGCGCCGGCCAAGTCGAAGGTCCAGCGCACCAGGCGCGCGCCGGTATCCCGGCCGCGGCTGCCGTCGGCGTTGGGGAATAGAGGCGCGACCGGATATTCCATCACGTCGGCGTGGATCAGGCTTCCCTCTTCCCAGGCATTCATCGGGTGGAAGACGTAACAGGCCTCGGTCTCGAACCAGCGGATCGTGTCAACCGCCGCGTCCCGGGCCATGACACCCACGAAGGCGCCCTTTTCCGGTTCCCAGGCATAGGGCGGAAGGCCAGTCATGGCGCGTTCCAGGCTGCCGGTGAGCGGCAGGATCGGGAACAGGGCGTGGCGTTTGGTGACCAAGAAGTCGTGGACCATCGCGCTGTAGGGCGCCTCGAAATTGTCGCGGCGAAGCACCTCGCCCGCGGCGCTGGTGACGCCGTAGGACATGGTCTTGGTGAAGGGCATCTTGCCGATCGAGTAGCCGAACCAGGTCATCTCGCCGGTTTCGGGATCGATCTTCGGATGGGCCGTGACCCGGTCCTGATAGGGTGTCACATAACCTTTGGAGGCGAGGGTGAGCGGATCCATCTCGAAGGGCATGTGCCCCTCCTCCAGGGCCAGCAGCTTGCCGCCGTGCCAGACGATGTTGGTGTTGGCCACGCCACCATCCTGGCCGAACACCGAGGGGTCGGTGGTGGCCGGGTTGCCGAAGGTTCCGAACAGCCGCCGGCCGGCCTCGTTTTCCGTCGCCCACTTCGGCGTGCGGACGAAGCGATTGCGATAGCGAACCTTGCCGTCCTCGACGAAGAAACCATGGATCATGCCGTCGCCACTAAACCAGTGGTAGTCGTCGGTCGGATCGAACTGCGGATTGGCGCCGTTGCGATAAAAGGCGCCGGCCAGTTCGCGGGGCATCTGGCCGACCACGGAGACGTCGATGTCCACCTCGTCGCGCACGGGCGCGTAGTTGCCGGAGAGATAGGGATTGATGCGCTGCGATCCGTCCATGGCGTCCTCAAAACTAACTTTAATTTGTACGTTGTAAATTTATGACGTACGCGATAAGCTCTGGCAAGCAATAAATTCACGACTTTGGTCCAACTTTTTTGAGCGTCGCATTGCCCAGGAATCTTTCCGCCGACGAGATCGCCGACTTCCAGGACCGCCTGTGCGACGCGGCCGAACGGATGTTCGCCGACCATGGCGCCGAGGCCGTGACGATCCGCCAATTGGCCGCCGCCGTGGGCGTCAGTCCGATGACCCCCTATCGTTATTTCAAGGATAAGGAAGCGATCCTGGCGGCGGTAAGGGCCCGGGCCTTCGACCGGCACGCCGAGGCGTTGGAGCGCGCTTATGCCGAAGCCGAACCCGAGGCCAGGGCCGGCGCCTTGGGGGAGGCCTATGTCCGCTTCGCCCTGGACAATCCCGAAGCCTACAAGCTGATGTTCGATATCACCCAACCGAACGAAGCCGAGTTCCCGGAACTGGTCCGCGCTGGCGAGCGCTCCCGCCGCACCATGACCCTGCATTTGAACGACGAAATCGCCACGGGCCGCGTCGTTGGTGAACCTCAATTGATCGCCCACATGTACTGGGCCGCGCTACACGGCCCGCTGATGTTGCAGTTCTCGCACAAACTGCCGAAAAGCATCGACGCCCGGATGCTGATCGAAGCCCTGCTGACGACACTGGACAAGGGATTGCTCTCGGGCGGGCATCCGCGCGTTCCGGCCGAGAATCCCGCAGGGGAGGATTTGTCGCTGGCCTCCTGATCGTGCCATGAGAGACCTCGGATTGGGGAGATTTATGGCGGCGGCGACGGTTGGAATGGCGGCGCACAAGACGCCCCTGGCCCGGATAAGGGCGATCCTGGGCGGGTCGGCGGGCAATCTGGTCGAGTGGTATGACTGGTTCGCCTACGCTTCCTTTTCCCTGTATTTCGCCAAGGTGTTTTTCCCCAAGGGCGATCAGACGGCGCAGCTGTTGCAGACAGCCGCCATCTTCGCCGTGGGTTTCCTGGCCAGGCCAGTCGGAGCCTGGATCTTCGGGCTCTACGCCGACCGGGCCGGGCGCAAGGCGGCCCTGACCCTGTCGGTGGCGCTGATGTGCCTGGGATCGCTGATGGTCGCCGTGGTTCCTGGATACGACAGGATCGGAACCGCGGCGCCGGTCATTCTGACCCTGGCCCGGCTGCTTCAGGGCCTGAGCGTCGGCGGCGAATACGGGGCCAGCGCCACCTACATGTCCGAAGTCGCCGGCAATAAGCGCCGTGGCTTCTGGTCGTCGTTTCAGTTCGTCACCCTGATCGGCGGCCAGCTCGCGGCGCTGATCGTGCTGATCGTGCTGCAACACGCCCTGACGCCGGCTCAGCTGAGCGCCTGGGGCTGGCGGATACCGTTCGTGATCGGCGCGTCCCTGGCGGTGGTGGTGTTCGCCATTCAGATGGGCCTGGAGGAGAGCGCCTCGTTCGAGGCGGCTCGGCGGGCCCCAGGCGCCCGCTCGACGACGCTGGGCCTGTTTCTCCGCCACCCGCGCGAGACGGCGGTGATCTTCATCCTGACTTCGGGCGGCTCGCTCGCCTTCTATTGCTACACGACCTACATGCAGAAATACCTGACCAACAGCGGGCACTTCTCCAAGGACACGGCGACCATGGTCACCGCCGGGTCGCTCGTGGTCTATCTGCTGGTGCAGCCGCTACTGGGATGGGTCGGAGATCTGATCGGCCGCACCCGCCTGATGGCCCTGGGGTTCGCTCTGGGAGCGCTGACCGTCTGGCCGATCATGACCGCCATCGCGACAACGCATAGCGCGCCTTTGGCCCTGGTGTTGATCTGCGTCGCCCTGGTTTTTCTCACGGGCTACACGGCGGTCAACGCGGTGGTGAAGGCTGAGCTGTTCCCGACCCAAGTGCGCGCCTTGGGTGTCGCCCTGCCCTATGCCTTGGCCAACGCGGTGTTCGGCGGCACGGCGGAGTATGCCGCCCTGGCCTTCAAGCAAGCCGGCAAGGAAAGCGGATTCTTTATCTATGTGGCGGTTGTCATGGCCGCCGCGGCGATCACCGCGGCGCTGATGGGCGACCCCCGCACGCTAGGCCTGATCGAGGAAGACTAGGGCGTTGGAACCCTAAGCCGAGACGCCGAGGCCGACCGGGCAAACCACGCCGGTGCCGCCGACGCCGCAATAGCCGTCCGGGTTCTTGGCCAGATATTGCTGATGATAATCCTCGGCGAAATAGAACTCGTCGACGGGGCGGATTTCGGTGGTGATCCGGCCGCGGCCGGCGGCGTTCAGGGCCGCTTGATAGACTTCACGGGACCTCTCGGCGGCTTCGGCCTGGGCCTGCGAGGCGGTGTAGATGCCCGAGCGATATTGGGTACCGATGTCGTTACCCTGGCGCATGCCCTGGGTGGGGTCGTGGCCCTCCCAGAACACTTTCAGCAGTGCGTCGTAGGAAACGATCTTCGGATCGAACACCACCCGCACCGCTTCGGTGTGGCCGGTGCGCCCGGTGCAGACCTCCTGGTAGGTCGGGTTGGGCGTATAGCCGGCCACATAGCCGACCATGGTCACCCAAACGCCTGGCAGGCTCCAAAACTTGCGTTCCTCGCCCCAGAAGCAGCCCATGGCGAAATCGGCGACCGCCAGCCCCTTGGGGTAGGGTCCTTTGAGTGTGATACCGTTGATGAACGACCGAGCGGCGGTGGGGATGGCTGTGGCGCGGCCCGGCAGGGCTTTATCGGGAATCACGGCTTCGACGGACTTGTGGAAGAACGACATGGCGGCCTCTCTGGAAACTGGTAGAGCCAAGATAGGGGCTTTGACCGCTGGATTCCATGCCGCACGCTCCAAAGGCGAGATCGATCCAGACTTCGCTTGTGGCGGCGCCCTTGATGCGTATATTGCG
>JAYVYH010000182.1:0-6956 GCA_043784385.1 Caulobacteraceae bacterium
TCAGCTCAGCCTTGCTCAGAAGCTCAAGATCCAACCGGCCCATGCCATCTTGAATCAGCCTTCACACCCCGCCGCAAGGGGGTGGGTAATTACAGATGACCTGCGATCGGGCGATTCAGACCTCTACCGTTCCCAGCATCTGGAACCCGATACCGTCGTTCACGCTGTTCAAGGCCGCAGTACAAGGAAACCCACAATACTAGTCGCATGTCACCAAGTTCGATAATTTCCTGTTGGCCGTAAAGAACGGCACGTTACCGTCCGTATCCTGGATCGCTCCCTCCGATAGCGTCAGCGACCATCCCCCGGGAAGCGTTACGGTGGGAATGCATTGGGTTTCGACGATCATCAACTCGATCGCCCAATCCTCCTACGCCAGCAATAACGTGGTTCTCGTGTCCTGGGATGATTGGGGCGGCTTCTCTGATCATGTCCCCCCGCCGATTACCTACAACCTTCCACGCACCCAATATACCTATGGCTGGGGATTTCGCGTGCCTGGCATCGTGATCTCGGCCTGCGCCAAGCCGGGAGTCGTTGATCAACAGTACCTGAGCTTCGACAGCTTCAACCATTTCATTGAAGACCTGTTCCTGAACGGTCAACGCCTGGACCCGGCTACGGACGGACGCCCCGACAGCCGGCCCGTCGTGACAGACGCGATCACCCAGGTCACCGATCCGGTCACAAAGGCGATCTATCCGGTGGGCGATCTCCTCAACGATTTCGACTTTACCCAGCCGCCGATTGCGATACCCGTCCTCCCAGTGGGACCATGAGCGACATAGCCTGGGTTGACCTCGGACGACGCGCGGCTACGAGCCGTCGACGGAGGGCCGTCAGTGCAACGGCGGACTGCCAGTCCCGGCTATGATCGGATGCGTCGCGCGGCGTTCGCCGGTGTCGGAACGGCCCAGTTGGGGAAGCAGGCTTTGAAAACAAAGCCTGCTTGATCCGGTTCATCATGATCGTCGGTAAACGTCCTCGAAGAACCCCCGGTGGAAGGCGAGAACCTCCTGAGGAACTCCAGACGCGCCTCTCTCGCGTCGGCAATCGCGTAATGGTATCACAGTAGGCGAGTGCCCTGCGGACCGCCCCACATGATATCCGCCGGCGGAGAAGCCCCTTGGGTGGCGCTCCCGGGTCTGCCTACAATTCCCGCTAATCTGAGTTCTGAAGACTGTGATAGGCGATCCCCGTTGCATGGGCTGTTTCCATAGCTTAAGAACCATTTTAGGAGTTTCGGCTTGGGCAGCCACCGGCTTTAACCCAACGCCTGGGGGGGTATTAAGATGAGCTTTGGCGGGACGTGGATTTGGCGATTGCTACTGCCGCTTTTCGTGGCTCTGGCGACGTCGACCTTGGCGACCGCCCAGACTCAGCTCCAATTGGCGCAAAGTCACATCACGCATGTCATTGTGGTCATGCAGGAGAACCGGTCGTTCGACAACTATTTCGGCACATTTCCGGGCGCTGAGGGCATTCCGCAGGGCTTATGCGTGCCCAATCAGCCCGGCGTTCCGGCGGCCGGGTGCACGGCGCCGTTTCACAACACGTCCTTGAACGACGCCGGCGGCCCACATGATCACCCAAGTTACACAGGTGACCTGGACGGCGGCGCAATGGATGGCTTCATCTTTCGGCAGAGCCTTGCCGCGAAATTTTGCAAGCCTGTTGGTGCTCCGTACTGTGCGGTGCTGGCCAATGGAGTCGCCGCCCATGACGCGGTCGGCTATCATACGGCGGCGGAGATCCCCAACTACTGGATCTACGCCTCTCATTTTGTGCTCCTTGATCATCTGTTCGAGTCTGTGGCAGACTATAGTTTCCCAGCGCATATAGACTTGGTGTCAGGATGGATGGCTAAATGTACAAGCGCCGACCCTATGAGTTGCAAAACTTCTTCCACGGGGCTACCAGCGCCTCTTATGAGCACGTTTTATTCATGGACCTACCTCCCGTTCCTGTTGGATAAGGCGAACGTTAGTTGGACCTATTATCTGGGCGAGGGCGACGAGCCGGATTGTAGCAACGAGCAGATGACGTGCGATCGGGCGATTATGACATCCACCGTTCCCAGCGTCTGGAACCCAATACCGTTCTTCTCCCTGTTCAAGGCTGCGGTGCAAGGAAACCCCAAATACCAATCACATATCACCAAGTTCGATACTTTTCTTCTCGATGTTAAAAATAATACCCTGCCATCGGTGTCATGGATTGTTCCCGCCGGTAGCGTAAGCGAACACCCGCAGGGAAATATTGCGGCGGGGATGCACTATGTTTCGACAATCATCAATGCGGTCGCTCAGTCCTCTTATGCCAGCAACACGGTAGTTCTTTTGAGCTGGGACGACTGGGGTGGATTCTACGATCATGTCCCCCCACCGATCAATTTCAAAGTACCAGGCACCCAATACGTCTATGGCTGGGGATTCCGCGTGCCGGGCATTGTGATCTCGGCCTGGGCTAAGCCGAGCGTCGTAGACCACCAATACCTCAGCTTCGATAGCTTTAATCACTTCATCGAAGACCTGTTCCTGAATAGCCAGCGCCTGGACCCGGCCACCGACGGACGACCCGATCCCCGACCCTTTGTGACGGACGCAATCACCCAGGTCACCGATCCAGTAACCAATGCGATTTATCCTGTGGGCGATCTCCTGAACGATTTCGACTTTGCCCAGCCGCCCATTGCGATACCCGTCCTCCCAGTGGGACCATGAGCGACGAGCCTGGGCTTGACCTCGGACAACGTGTGGCTACGAACCCTCGACGGGGGGGTGCTTTCTATGCGGCGGCAACGCGTTTCGTGTGGACGGGGCTGGATTAGCAAGGGCAGACTTCTGGCCCTGACTATGGGATGTGTCGCCACAGCGTTCGCCGGTGTCGGCACGGCCCAGTCGGAACTGTCCTTCGCCGCGCCCGGCGACGAGGTGGTGGTGGAGGGAACCCCCATGCCCGGCGCGGCTGTGGCGCGTGACGAGATAGTCGGCCGGGCGGAGGTCGATCGAACCGGCGTTCCCAGCCTGACCGACGCCCTCCTCGGGACGATTCCCTCGGCGACAATCAACGATACCGAAGGCAACGCTTTCCAACCCGACATCCTGGTGCGCGGCTTTACGTCCTCGCCCGTCGCGGGAACACCGCAGGGGCTCGCCGTCTATTTGAATGGCGCGCGGTTCAACGACGCGTTCGGCGACACGGTCAACTGGGACTTGATCTCGCCGCTGGCCATCCAGAGTGTCGTGGTAGAGGCGGCCAACCCGCTGTTCGGTCTTAACGCCTTGGGTGGCGCGGTCGAGGTGCGATTGAAAACGGGATTTTCCGACGCCGGCAATACCCTGACGGCCTACGGCGGTTCGTATGGACGCGCGTCGGGCAGCTTCGAGTTGAGCCGGACCTTCGGGGCATTCGCGCTTTATCTGACAGGCGATCGCATCCACGACGACGGCTTCCGCCGCACGGAAACCTCTGACCTGCGCCGCGTTTACGCCGATCTGGGATGGCGCAACGACGCGGCCGAGGTCCATCTGAGCGCGTCCGGAGCCGATGACACCCTCGGCAACCCAGGCGCTACCCCGGTGCAGGCCCTGAACGCCGACATCGCCAACATCTTCACCGCCCCCAATTCGGTCACCAACCAATACGCGGCGGTCAATCTAAATGGCGTCTATCGGTTGAGTTCGGCCACTTCGTTTCAGGCCGTGGGCTATTTCCAGACGCTCACCCAGAGGGTTCCCAACGGAATTACCACGCAGGTAGGCCCCTGCGGTGACGGTTTCGGCCTGCTCTGCAATGATGACGGCACGATCGTCACCGGCCAGGCCGGCCAGCCCGTACCGGACTTCCTCAATGGCGGGGCTTATTCTGGTCTCAGCGTACAAAAACTGGCGACACACGCCTATGGCGGATCGCTGCGGATCACCCAGTCCAACTCTTTGGCGGGCCGGCTCAACCGCCTCGTCTCCGGTGTAACCTATGACGGCTCCGACAGCGTTTTCGCCGCGCACCAGGTAATCGGCGGCTTCGATCCCTTTTCGCGGCAATTCCTCGGACCGGGCGTGATCCAGGATCAGCCGAGCGAGGGGGTCAATCCGGTGCGGGTGCTCAGCGTCACGCAGTACTGGGGCCTGTTCGCCGGTGACACTTTCACGCTCGCGCCAGGCCTCGATCTCGACATTGCTGGCCGATTCAATGACGCGCGCATCGGGCTGGAAGACAAGTTCGGCGGTCCCGTCAACGGCCGCCACGACTACCGCCGCTTTAATCTCAGCGGCGGCCTGAACTGGCGCTTCACACCGTTGGCCCAGGTTTATGCGAGCTATGCCGAAACCAACCGGGCGCCTACGCCGCTGGAACTTTCCTGCGCCACCCCGGCGGCCCCCTGCAGCCTGCTAAATTTCTTTGTCGGCGATCCCAGTTTGCGCCAAGTCGTGGCGCATACCATCGAAGTCGGATTTCGAGGAGGACCCGAACGCGTCCTCGGCGGCCGGCTCGACTGGAATTTTGACTATTATCACACGGCCGATACCGATGAAATCATCTACGAAGCGACGGCGTACGACCCCAATCTCGCGTTTTACAGAAACGGTGGGAGAGACCTGCGACAGGGTTTTGAGGTAAGCCTAGACTATAGAAGCAAGCGCATGCGCCTCAACCTCGGTTATGCCTACACGGACGCCAGCTTCCGCACGCCGCTGCTGCTGAACAGCGGCGTCAACCCAGCCGCTGACCCGAACGGGACCATCAGGGTCCAGGCCGGCGATCATATTCCCGGCATCCCCCAACATCGGATCCACCTGACAGTTAGCTACGATTTGACGCGGGCCTGGACCATCGGCGCGTCAGCCATCGCGCAATCGAGCGTCTGGCGCTTTGGCGACGAGGCCAACCAGACTAAGCCCGTGGACGGCTATACAGTGCTTAACCTGAATACAGCCGTGCGCGTAGGCAGACACGTCACTCTCTTTGCTCTGGTCAACAACGCCTTCGACAACCGCTACGATACCTATGGCGGCTTCGGCCCGGTCGGCGACGTGCGATGGCCGAACGTCCCGGGCGGCGTCACCGACCCACGCACCGCCAGCCCAGGAACGCCGCTCGCCGGCTATGGTGGCGCGCGCGTCAGCTTTTGAAGCCGGACGACAGAGCCGCCGGGTCTTTTCCAGACGCGAGGCTTGATCCCTTCTCCCATCGGCGTAGGCTTCCCACACTTCTCCGGGGAGTCCCGCCCAAGGGACTGAGAGGCCGCTGACGCGGCGACCCGTCGAACCTGATCCGGGTCATGCCGGCGAAGGGAGGGAACGCGGGCGCGGCTCCGGATTCAGTTTCACGCCCAGATCGGTCCAGCCTCGCGGCGTCATGGCCCTCCCTCGAGGACAAGGCCGCATGCCATGAACATCCAGACTCAAATCCCCACCGGCGTCATTCCCACCGGCGAGCGCCCCGGCTCCCGCAAGGTTTACCAGCAGGGTGTCTTGCATCCCTGTCTGCGGGTGCCGTTTCGCGAGGTGGCGGTTCATCCATCGGCTAAGGAGCCGCCGGTGACCCTCTACGATCCATCCGGTCCCTATACCGACCCGGCCGCGACGATCGACATCAAACGCGGTCTTGAGCGCTCCCGCGAGGCCTGGGTGCTGGCGCGCGGCGACGTCGAGCCGGCGCCGGCTCGCGCCGTGAAGCCGGAGGACAACGGCCACGCCCGCGGCCGTCATCTAGCCCCGCAATTCATCTCCGACCGCCGGCCGCTTCGAGCCAGGCCGGGCCGCTCCGTCACCCAGTTGGAATACGCCCGCGCCGGGATCATCACCCCGGAGATGGAGTATGTATCGATCCGCGAGAACCTGCGCCGCCGGGAGACCGACGCCTTCATCCGCGATGGCGAGGATTTCGGGGCCGAGATTCCCGATTTCATGACCCCGGAATTTGTGTGCTCCGAAGTGGCCCGGGGCCGGGCGATCATCCCAGCCAACATCAACCATGGCGAGTTGGAGCCGATGGCGATCGGCCGCAACTTCCTGGTCAAGATCAACGCCAACATCGGCAATTCGGCGGTGCTCTCCAGCGTGGAGGACGAGGTCGACAAGATGGTCTGGGCGATCCGCTGGGGCGCCGACACCATCATGGACCTGTCGACCGGGCGTAACATCCACAACATCCGCGAATGGATCATCCGCAACTGCCCGACGCCTCTTGGCACGGTGCCGATCTATCAGGCCCTGGAGAAGGTCGGCGGCGTCGCCGAGGACCTGACCTGGGAGGTGTTCCGCGACACCCTGATCGAACAGGCCCAGCAGGGGGTGGACTATTTCACCATCCACGCCGGGGTTCGGCTGGCCTATGTGCCGCTGACCGCCAAGCGGGTGACCGGCATCGTTTCGCGCGGCGGGTCGATCATGGCCAAGTGGTGCCTGGCCCACCACCGAGAGAGCTTCCTGTACGACCATTTCGAAGACATCTGCGAGATCATGCGCGCCTATGACGTTTCCTTCAGCCTGGGGGACGGTCTGCGGCCTGGCTGCATCGCCGACGCCAACGACGCCGCGCAGTTCGCCGAACTGGAGACCCTGGGCGAGCTGACCAAGATCGCCTGGAAGCACGGCGTCCAGGTGATGATCGAGGGGCCGGGTCACGTGCCGATGCACAAGATTAAGGCCAATATGGAAAAGCAGCTGAAGGTCTGCCACGAGGCGCCCTTCTATACCCTCGGGCCGCTGACCACCGACGTGGCGCCCGGTTATGACCACATCACCAGCGCCATCGGCGCGGCGATGATCGGCTGGTTCGGCACGGCGATGCTCTGCTACGTGACGCCCAAGGAGCATCTGGGCCTGCCCGATCGCGAGGACGTCAAGCAGGGGGTGATCGCCTACAAGATCGCCGCCCACGCCGCCGACCTCGCCAAGGGTCATCCGTCGGCCCGGACCTGGGACGACGCCCTGTCGCGCGCCCGCTTC
>JAYVYH010000183.1:0-4838 GCA_043784385.1 Caulobacteraceae bacterium
GGTGATGCGCGCGGCGCCAGGCCGGGCTATGGTTTCGCCAAACAGGGGAGGGTCAAGGTCGTGCGCATTCACAACCTCTATGCTGACGACGCCGGTGAGACGCACTTTCGCGACGTCGAGGTCGTCTGGACCCACGAGGGTCCGGGCGGAAAGATGGCCGACGGCCAACCTGCTAACGGCATAATCTTTCGGCAAACCTCCGGCGACTACAATCTCGACTGGCATCCGGCGCCTCGTCGCCAATATATCGTCAACCTGGACGCTGGCGTCGAGATCACCGTCAGCGATGGCGAGACGCGGACGATCGGGGCCGGCGAGGTGCTGTTTGTCGAGGACACCACGGGGAAGGGTCACGTTTCCAGGGCGGTTTCCGGCCAGCTGCGCCATTCGATTTTCATACCGGTCGACTGAGTATGGGACCCGATCCGATGGAAGGCGTCGAGGTTGAGTTCATTGGCCGGGTTTCGCCCACGGCGCCCAGAATCCAGGCCGGCGGCCACCCCTGCCAGGGACTCTATCACCGCCCAGCCGGAAAGCGCCCGAAAGTCGCGTTGATCGCCACCCACTACAACGTCGATTTTACCGAGCATTATATCGCCCCCTATTTTGCGCGTCAGGGCTTCGGTTTTCTGGGTTGGAACACCCGTTACAGGGGCGCGGAAGATCAGTTCATCCTGGAACACGCTGTTATCGACATCGGGGTGGGAATGCGCTGGCTTCGAGAGGAGGCCGGCGTCGATACGGTGGTGATCCTGGGTAACAGCGGCGGCGGATCGCTGATGGGGGCTTATCAAGCCGAGGCGATAGCACCGACCCTGGCGGCGGGTTTGCGCGGTCCCGGCGGCGACGCCCTAGCCAACCTGCCCAAAGCCGACCTGTATATTTCACTCAACGCCCATAGAGGACGCCCCGAGGTCCTGACCGACTGGATGGACGCCTCGGTGATCGACGAGCGCGACCCGACGCTTACCGATCAGTCACTGAACCCTTTCAACCCTGACAACGGCCCGCCCTATGCCCAGGCCTTTATTACCCGCTACAAAGCGGCTCAAAGAGCGCGCAATCAAGCGATCACCGACTGGGCGAAGGCCGAGTTGCTGCGCGTCAACGACGCCGGTTTGCCCGACATACTGTTCCCTCTCTATCGCACCTGGGGTGATCTTCGCTTCATGGACCCCACGATTGATCCGTCGGACCGCCCTTGCCCCGGGTGCTATCCGGGCCATCCAGCGCAGGCCAACCGTCGCGTTGGCATCGGCCGCGCCAACAGCCTGAAAACCTGGCTGTCGATGTGGAGTCTCGAGACCTCGCGGTGTCAGGGCGAGACCCAGTTGGCCAAATTCGACATGCCCTGCCTGGTGATGCAGTCTACTGGCGACATGGGCGTCTTCCTCAGCGATGCGCGGGCCATCCACGCAGCTATCGCCTCGCCCGATAAACGCCTGGAACTTGTCCCCGGGGCCCATTATTTTGAGGATTCTGAAGTTCATCGCCAGGCTGCCGCCGGGTTGATGGGCGACTGGATTCGCGCCCAAACCCGTTGAAAGACACGACCTCTCCCTTGGATAAGCTTAGTCACGCGGGCCTTCTCGAGGATCTCAGGGAGTGTGGTCTCGTGGGTCGGGCGCAGAACGCGACCTTTAGCCCTCTGGCCGGCGGCGTTTCGTCGGACATCTTTCGGGTGGACATCGAGGGCGGCCGTACACTGGCTGTCAAACGCTCGATCCCCCGCCTGCGCGTGGCGGCCGAGTGGCTGGCGCCGGTGGAGCGAGCGGCGGGAGAAGTGCGGTGGCTTCGGCTGGTGAGGGAGATCGATCCGCGGTTGGCCCCGAGGGTGTTGGCCGAGATTTCCGAAACCTCCGTCTTCGCGATGGAATTCCTCGATCCGGCCGACCATCCCGTTTGGAAAGACGCAATGGCCGGAGGTCGGGTCGAACCTGGTTTCGCCGCCGCCGTCGGTCGGGATTTGGCTCTTATTCATTGCCGTACGGCGGGGCGCTCCAAGGTCGCTGAAGCCTTCGCGACCGACGACTGTTTCTTCGCGCTTCGGACATCACCGTTCTTGCTGTTCACCGCCGAACGCCATGGCGATGTGGCGCCGCGTCTGCGCGCCCTGGCGGCCGATCTGGCCGTTCGCAAGGTCGCGCTGATGCATGGCGACGTCAGCCCGAAAAATATTCTGGTGGGGCCGGACGGCCCGGTTTTTCTCGACGCCGAGTGCGTGGCCTATGGCGACCCGGCTTTCGATATCGCTTTTTGCCTGACCCACCTTCTCCTCAAGACAGTGTGGTTGCGAGACTGGCGCGGGGCGGTCATGGCGTCGTTTCAGGCCTTGTGGGCAGCCTACAGGCTCGGCGTCGACTGGGAGCAGTCCGCCGGCCTTGAGGCGCGCGCGGCTGGCTTGGTATCCGCGCTTCTACTGGCGCGGGTGGACGGCAAATCACCCGCCCCGTACCTTGCCGAGGTCGCGGATAAGGATTTGGTGCGCCAGACCGCCAAGCGGCTTCTAGGCATGCCCGATCTCGATATCGACACCCTCTCAGCCCATTGGCGGCGAGCGGTTATGCCTTGAAGATTGTCCTTCAATATGTCGCCAGCCCCGGCTTTCGAGCCCAGATCAACGCTGCCTTCGCGGGTTTCGCTTCGGTCGTAGTGGTCGATGAAACCGACGAGACGACTTTTCAGGCCGAGATGCGCGAAGCCTCGGTGCTGTTGCACGTGCTCAAGCCGGTCACCGAGGCGGTGATCGCCGCCGCGCCGCGATTGCAATTAATCCAGAAGATTGGGGTTGGCGTTAACACCATCGATCTGTCGGCTGCTCGCGCTCGCGGCGTCGCGGTCGCCAATATGCCGGGAACAAACAGCGCGGCGGTGGCCGAAATGGCGCTGGCCCTGATGCTCGGCGTGCTCCGGCGCACGGCCTATTTTGACGCATTGACCCGCGCCGGGAACGGTTGGCGGCCCGATCCAAATGTTCTCGACCAGACCGGCGAAATCGCGGGCCGGACCGTGGGCCTGGTCGGTTTTGGCGCCTCGGCGCGCCGTCTGGCGCCGGTCCTGGCTGCGCTCGGGGCAGAGGTGATCTATACCGCGCAATCCGAAAAGCCGGACGCACGCCATGGCTTTCGAACCCTTCCGGCCCTCCTGGCCCAAGCCGATATCGTCTCCCTCCACGCGCCGTTGACGGCCGAAACCCGAGGCCTGATCGATGCGGCGGCGCTTTCACGGATGAAGCTGGGTGCAATTCTCATCAATACCGCCCGCGGCGAACTGGTCGACGAGGTGGCCTTGGTCGAGGCTCTGTCGTCGGGTCACCTGCGTGGCGCGGGCCTGGATGTGTTCACAGCCGAACCGGCCCCGGCCGGCTCGGCGTTGTTTCGTCTGCCGCAGGTGCTGGTGTCGCCGCATGTCGCCTGGCTGACGCCCGAAACATTGGCGCGAAGCCTGGCCGTGGCCCGTGAGAACTGTCGTCGCCTTGAGGAGGGCGAGGCGCTGCTGCACCGCGTGGCCTGAAATTTATGTTTGATCGGATACCAGTCATGACCATGATAGTTGGCGGCCGAGCCGTGCTAGCGGCGATATCGGTGTTGCTCGCGCCGGCGGGCCTGGCAGCGCAGACGATCCCGGCGGCCTCCGAGGTCTTGCGACCGCTGTGTACGGATCGACCCACCAAATCGACGTCGCCATGCACGGTCGACGCCGGCCACTTTCAGCTTGAGTCGGATCTTTTCAACGTGACGATGGATCGTGGAAGTGGCCACACCATCACCACCTGGCTCGCCACCAATCCTACATTGAAATACGGCCTGACCGATCGGCTCGATGTCGAGGTGAACATGGCGCCCTATGTCTCGGTTGTGGTTCGCGACCGGTCATCCGGCGCCCGAACCTATGCCGATGGCGTCGGCGATCTCTTTCTCCGTGCCAAGTGGGCGCCGCTGGGCAACGGGGGAGGGGCGGTGAGTCTCGCGCTGAGCCCCTACATCAAGCTGCCGACCGCCCCGGCGGGAATCGGCAACGGCGAGGTCGAGGGTGGGCTGATCGCACCCATCAACATCAACCTGCCGGCGAGTTTCTCGTTGGTGATCGATCCGGAATTCGACGTGGTGAAGAACGGCGGCGACAGCGGCCGACACATCAATACCTCCGGCCTGCTAAGCCTTAGCCGAGGTCTGTCGAAGATGTTGACGGCGTCGGTCGAGGTCTGGACCGACACCGATTTCGACCCCGCCGGTTCAAGGACGCAGGTGTCTGGCGACCTGGGTCTGGCCTTTATTCCACGCAAGGCGCCCAATTGGCAGTTCGATGGCGGCGTAAATTTCGGGCTCAATCGAGAGACGCCCGCGGCCCAGGTTTATCTTGGCGTGTCGCGCCGGTTTTGAATCGACCCGCTCAGACGCCTTTCGCACGTATCTTCGCCACCGCCGCGCCGACGGCGGCCATATCTTCGCCTAGGATTATCTGATCCCCGACAACGAAAGCCGGCGTGCCCTCCAGGGACAGCTTGCCAAACAGGCTGGCAGTGGCGGCCAGGTGGGCCGCCGCGGCGGCTGCGCCGCCCGGCGCCAGATCCCCTGGGCGGGCGCCCCTGCGCAGCGCGATCCTGTCGATGGCTTCGTCGTCCAGAGCATGGGTCGCCATCAGTTCGGTGTATATTCCCAGAGTGTCACCCCCGGCGTTTTTCACGGCCAGGGCGGCGCGGGCGGCGTGTTCGGAGGTGGGGCCGAAAATCGGCATCTCCTTAAAGACGAAGCGAACATCCGGGTTGGAGTTGATCAGCGCGACAACTTTGGGGGCGGCCGCCGCGCAGTGGGGACAGCGATAGTCGTAGAACTCAG
>JAYVYH010000184.1:0-13648 GCA_043784385.1 Caulobacteraceae bacterium
CCAGCTCTACGCCCTGCGCTATGGCGCGGTTCCGGTGGTCGCCAGGGTCGGTGGTCTGGCGGACACGGTGATCGACGCCAGCCCGATGGGCTTGGCGGCCGGAGTGGCCACGGGCGTGCAGTTCGCGCCCGTCAATACGCCGATGCTGGAGAGCGCCATCCGCCGCGCGTGCCGGCTGCATGCAGACAAACCCGCATGGCGACAGCTTCAGGCCAATGGCATGGCGGCCGACGTTTCCTGGACCCGTCCCGCCCGGCTCTATGCCGATCTCTACCGCGAACTGATCGCCGAACGCGCGACCTGACACGTGGCGGCGAAGGGGTATAAGCCGCCAGTCTCGGAGGGCTCGCCCGAGCCCCTCGGCGTCAGCCTGACCGCGACCGGGATCAATGCCGCCGTCTGGTCGGCCCACGCCGCGGCGATCGAAATCTGCCTGTTCGACAACGCCGACGACACCGAAGTCGCCCGGGTCGCCCTGCCCGGGCGGACCGGTCCGGTATTCCACGGCCACATCGAGGGGGTGGGCGCCGGCGCACGCTATGGCCTCCGGGCTCACGGGCAGTTCGCGCCGGAGCGGGGTCACCAGTTCAATCCCAACAAGCTGTTGGTCGACCCCTATGCGCTCCAGATCGACCGGCCGTTCGTGCTGCATCCGGCGATGTTCGCCCACGACCTCGCCGACAGCGCGCCGTTCATGCCCAAGGGCATCGTCCCGCCTCCGGTCAAGCCGCCAGCGCCGCCCCGGCCCGAAATCCCCTGGAGCCGGACGGTGATCTATGAGCTGCATGTCCGGGGCTTCACGCAAACTCACCCCGACATACCCGAGGCGCTGCGCGGGACCTTCGCGGCCCTGGCCTATCCCGCCGCCATCGGCCATCTGAAGGGGCTGGGCGTGACCAGCGTCGAGCTGATGCCGGCCAGCGCCTGGGTCGACGAGCGCCATTTGCCGCCGCTCGGGCTGTCCAACTATTGGGGCTACAACCCCGTCGCCTATCTGGCGCCCGATCCCAGGCTGGCGCCGGGCGGCTGGGCCGAGGTCCGAGCGGCGGTCGACGCCCTGGCGGCGGAGGGGATCGAGACCCTGCTGGACATAGTGTTCAACCACAGCGGCGAAGGCGACGAACTGGGTCCAACGCTGTCGATGCGCGGCCTCGACAACGCGGCCTATTATCGGCTCGATCCCACCAATCCGGCGCGCTATCTGAACGAAGCCGGCACGGGCAACACCCTGGCGCTGAACCGAACTCCGGCCCTGCGGCTGACCCTCGACGCGCTGCGCGCCTGGCGGCGGTTGGGCGGGATCGCCGGATTTCGCTTCGATCTGGCCCCGCTTCTGGGGCGGATGGAACGCGGGTTCGATCCGGCCGCGCCGTTGCTGGCGGCCATCGACCAAGACCCCGAGCTGCGCGGCCTGAAACTGATCGCCGAACCCTGGGACATCGGGCACGGAGGTTATCAACTTGGGCGGTTTCCGCCGGCCTGGGGAGAGTGGAACGATCGGTTCCGCGACACGGCCCGATGGTTCTGGCGAGGCGATGGGGTGTCGCTGGGCGACCTGGCCCGCCGCCTGGCCGGATCGGACGACGTGTTCGCGGGCCGTCGTCCGTCGCGGAGCGTCAACTATGTGGTCTCGCATGACGGCTTCACCATGGCCGATCTGGTCGCCCACGAGAGCAAACACAATCTGGCCAACGGCGAGGCCAACCGCGACGGGCACGACCACAACCTGTCCTGGAACAACGGCATGGAAGGGCCGAGCGACGACCCGGCCATCCACGCGGCGCGGCTGGCGGACCAACGGGCGATGCTGGCCACGCTGCTGCTTTCGCGTGGGACGCCGATGCTGGCGATGGGCTCCGAGATCGGCCACAGCCAGGGCGGCAACAACAACGCCTACGCCCAGGACAACGCCATCGGATGGCTGAACTGGGCGGAGGCGGACCCCGGGCTGCTGGCCTTCACGACGCGCTTGATCGCCATTCGTGGCGGCCACGCGGCCCTGCGCGCCGATCGCTTCCTGGCCGGCGAGGCGGCCGCCGGCGGCCTTTATCCGGACGTGGAGTGGCGAGCGCCCGACGGTTCCCCACTTCCCGCCGAGGCCTGGGACGATCCGGCGGGAGAGACCGTAGTCATGGTCCTGGCCGAGCCTGACGGCGAGCAGCTCGACCGGGTGGCGGTTGCCGTGCATCGGGGCGCTGGGTCGACCGAGCTTGTCCTTCCGGAGCCGCGTGACGGCCACGCGTGGACCCTGCTGGCGGACAGCGCCGATCCGAAGCGCGGAGGCGTGCTCGACGAAGCCAAGACGACGATTCGGGCTCGGTCGGTAACGGTGCTGACCGAACAGCTCGCCCCAGCCCGGCGGCCCCGAGGCGTTGACGACGCGGTAATGGGGCGGCTCGCTGACGCCGCGGGGATCGCGCCCGAATGGTGGGACGTGGAGGGCGCGGGACACCGGGTCAGCCCCGACACTCAGAAGGCCCTGCTTGCCGCCATGAACCTTCCCGCCGAGACCAACCAGCAGGCCCTGGAAGCGCTGATGGGTCTGGCACGCGACCGGGATCGACGCTCCCTGCCCCACGCCTTGGTCGGCAAGGTCGGCGAGCCCCTGGCCCTGCGGCTGGCGGTCGACGACGGTGGCGCGCCGATACGGACCTGGCTGACGATCCGCGCCGAGGACGCAACGACGCGGCGGCTGCGCGCCGACAGCTTGGACATCTTGCTTCCGCCACTGGCGACCGGCCGCTACGTCGTGACCCGGGAGGACGTTCCGGAACTCGCCTGCCACTTGATCATCGCGCCGCGCGCCTGCCATAGGCCGGACGTTCTCAAGGACGGGGGCCGCGTCTGGGGGCTGGCGACCCAGATCTACGGTATTCGCCGCCAGGGCGACCAGGGAATTGGCGACTTCACGACGCTCGGCGCCCTGGGCGAATCGGCGGCGGATCGCGGTGGCGCGATCCTCGGGTTCAATCCGCTGCACACCCTGTTCAACGACCGACCGGACCTCGCCAGCCCCTACTATCCGTCCGACCGGCGCTTCCTCGATCCGATCTATCTGGACCTTGAGCGCGTGGCGTTCGCCGGCCCGTTCAGGGATGAGGCCGCCACCCTCTCCGCCCTGTCCGCCATCGACCACGCCAGTGTGCGGGCGTTGAAGACCCGAGCGCTCGAGGCGAGTTTCGCCCAGGGCCAGGCCAACGCCGACCTCGACGCGTTCATCGTCGCCGGTGGGGAGAGGCTGCGGCGGTTCGCACTTTTCCAGGCTGTGTCCGAGAGCCGGCCGGGCGAGGCTTGGCGAAACTGGCCCGAGGACCTTCATGACCCGGACGGTCTTGCCGCCCAGGCGTTCGGCGCCGCCCATTCCCAGCGCCTGCGCTTCCATCACTATCTGCAGTGGCTGTGTGAGAACCAGATGTCCGACGCGGCTCGGCGCACCTCGGGATTGAGCCTTGGTCTCTGCCGCGATCTGGCGATCGGCGCGGCGCCCGACGGCGCGGAGATCTGGGCCGAGGCGACGCTGGTGGCGCGTGGCGTGTCGATCGGAGCGCCGCCCGATCCGCTCGGGCCCCAGGGCCAGGTCTGGGGTCTGCCGCCGTTCGATCCGCGCCGGTTGCGGGCCGACGGCTACCGGGGCTTCTCCGACCTGCTGGCCGCCAATATGCGTCACGCCGGCGCGCTACGCATCGACCACGTGATGGGCCTCGCCCGCCAGTTCTGGGTTCCGGACGGCGCCGACGGATCGGATGGCGCCTATGTGGCCTTTCCGTTCGATGACTTGCTGGGCGTCGTCGCCCTGGAGAGCGTGCGGGCGCGGTGCCTGGTGATCGGCGAGGACCTGGGAACGGTGCCGGAGGGGTTCCGGGAGGCGCTGTCGGCGGTGGGCGCGCTCAGCTATCGCGTGCTGCCGTTCGAGCGCGATGACGGCGGGTTCAAGCCGCCGTCGGCCTATCCCCACAAGGCCTGGGCCTGTGTCGACACGCACGACCTGCCGCCCCTGGCCGGCTGGTGGGACGGCGTGGATATCGCCGAGCGGCTGGATCTGGGTCTGATCACGCCGGTTGAGGCCGAGAAGGCCGAGGCCGAGCGGGTGCGAGACAAGGGCGAACTCATCGACGCCCTGACACAGGCTGAGCTGTGCAAAGACGCCGATCCATCGTGCCCACTGGGCGTGGAACTGGCCGCGGCGATCCATGCCTTTGTCGCCCAATCCGGGGCGGCGCTGGCGATCGCGCAAGTGGAGGACCTGGTTGGTGAACGCGTGGCGGTAAACCTGCCCGGCACCGATCGCGAACGGCCGAATTGGCGTTTGCGGCTGGGCGCGCCGTTGGGGAAGGTGTTCGACAGCCCCCTCGCCAAGGCGATCATCGCGGCCATGCGCCGGGGTTAGAAGCATCAAGGCGCCGGGCGCGCAATCCGGCCGCCGCTGATCGCCGCCGGCGCGCCGGTGGTGCCGGGGAAGGAGATCGGCAGGTCCGCGGCCGTGCGCGCCGCGAGATAGGCGAAGGCTTCGGCCTCGATGGAATCGCCGCGCCAGCCGACCGCTTCGGCGGTTTGCACATCGCTGGGAACCCGCGATGCGATCGCGTCCATCAGAGCCGGGTTGTGGCGGCCACCGCCGCACACGATCACCCGGGTGGCCCGATGACCAAACGCCGAGAGGCCCAGGGCGACGGATTCGGCGGCGAAGGCCGTCAGCGTGGCCGCACCATCTTCCAGGGACAGACGCTCCACGGGTCCCAGCGAGAAATCGAACCGATCCAGGGATTTGGGTCCGCGCATCTGGAAGTAGGGATGGGCGAGATAGTTGGCGAGCACGGCCTCATCCACTTTGCCGGCTCTGGCCAAGGCGCCGCCCTCATCGCAGCGACCGGCGGTCCGCGCCTGGACCCACAGATCGATCATGCCATTGGCCGGTCCGGTATCGTAGGCTTCCAGCACGCCATCTGGGCCGATCAGGGTGACGTTGCCGACCCCGCCCAGGTTGAGCACCGCGACCGGTTCCTCCAGCGCCGACCACCGCGCCAGGGCGGCGTGGTAGATCGGGGCCAGCGGGGCGCCCTGCCCGCCCGCCGCCACGTCGGCGGTGCGGAAGTCATGGGCGACCGGCAGACCCAGGCTGTCAGCCAGATATTGCGCGTCGATCAGTTGGACCGTGCGACCCTCGGCGCGCGCCGGGCCTGGCGGCTCGTGGAGCACGGTCTGGCCGTGGACGCCGACCAGATCGAAGTCCGAGGCGCTCAGTCCCTCGCTCGCCATGAACGCCCGGGCCGCGACCAGATGCGCTTCCGCCACCGCGCGGGCGGCGAAAGCAAAGGCCGGCGGCGGGGGGGCGTTCCAGCTCCAGGTGCGGCCGGCGACGATCGCCGCCTCGACCAGCGCGCGCGTTTCCGGATCGAGCTTGCGTTCCCCGGCCGGGCCGAAGCCGAGGATGATCTCGCCATCGGTCTCGACCACGGCCATGTCGACCGCGTCGAGGGAGGTGCCGGTCATGAAACCCAGGACTCGCATCATCGCCTTGACTGCCATGGCCAAGGCCCGGTAGCTAGCCGCCATGACGACCTGTGCGCCCATCGCCAGCCGCTACTACCGCTCGCCCCTGTAGCGAGCGGCCGGTCAGTCACGTGTCCGCCGCCACCGGTCGGCGGCGGCTCGAATAGAGAGACGGTCTCCGGCCTCGAATTCACCAAGGAGCCGCTTTCATGTCCGCCCCAGACCCGACCTTCAAGCCGCGATCGGACCTCGTCCGCATTCTGCTGGAACGCGGCCATGTCTATCAGGCCACCGATCTGGCCGGCCTGGACGAAGCGGCGCTCAAAGGTCCGATCTCGGCCTACATCGGCTTCGACGCCACCGCGCCCAGCCTGCACGTCGGCAGCCTGGTGCAGATCATGACCCTGCGCCGGCTGCAGCAGACTGGCCACCGGCCGATCGTGCTGATGGGCGGCGGCACCACCAAGGTCGGCGACCCGTCGGACAAGGCCACGCAGCGGCCGATGCTGACCGACGCGGTGATCGCCGAGAACCTTGCGGGCATACGGAGGGCTTTCGCGCCGTTCCTGAGCTTCGGCGACGGACCGACCGACGCGATGATGGTCAACAACGCCGACTGGCTGGAGAAGCTCGGCTACATCGAGTTCCTGCGTGACTATGGCGTGCACTTCACCATCAACAAGATGCTGACCCTGGAGTTCGTGAAGAGCCGGATCGAGAACGAACAGCCGCTGACCTTCCTCGAGTTCAACTATATGCTGATGCAGGCAGCCGACTTCCTGGAGCTCAACCGGCGGCATGGCTGCACTTTGCAGTTTGGCGGGTCCGAGCAGTGGGGCAATATCGTCAACGGCATCGACCTGATCCGCCGGGTCGAGGCCAAGCCGGCATATGGCGTCACCGCGCCGCTGGTCACCACCGCCTCGGGCGTCAAGATGGGCAAGACCGTCGATGGCGCAATCTGGCTGAACGCCGAGATGCGCTCGCCGTACGACTACTGGCAGTTCTGGCGCAATACCGAGGACGCCGATGTCGGCCGGTTCCTGCGGCTGTTCACCGACCTGCCGCTGGACGAGATCGCGCGTCTGGAGGCCCTGGGCGGGGCCGAAATCAACGAGGCTAAGAAGGTGCTGGCCAGCGAGGCGACCACGATGCTGCACGGGCGGGAGGCGGCGGACACGGCGGCCGGCGCGGCGCGCGCGGCGTTCGAGGAGGGCAAACTCTCCAGCGATCTGCCGACGGTCGAGGTCGCAGCCTCGGAGATCGCGGCGATGTCGAACACCGCGCTGATGGTGGCTGCCGGCTTCGCCAGTTCGAACGGTGATGCCCGCCGCCAGATCGCCGGCGGCGCGTTCCGGATCGACGGGGTGAAGGTGGCCGACCCCGGCGCCCTGGTGTCGCTGTCGGGGGCGGAGGCTGAACTGCGCAAGGGCAATGCCCGTAAACGTCTCGTCGTGACCTGAGGAATAAGCAGTATGACCATCGACCTGAAAGCCGGCGACCCGGCCCCCGATTTCGACATGCCGACCGACGGTGGCGGCGCCGTCTCGCTCGCCAGCCTGAAGGGCAAGGCGGTGGTGCTGTATTTCTACCCCAAGGACGACACCAGCGGCTGCACCAACGAGGCCAAGGGCTTCACCGAGGCGGCCGGCGACTTCGCCAAGGCCGGCGCCGTGGTGGTTGGGGTGTCGAAGGACTCAGTGAAGAGCCACGACAAGTTCAAGGCCAAATACGACCTGAACGTGATCCTGGGCTCCGATCCCGAGGGCGCGGTGCTGGAGGCCTATGGCGTGTGGGTGAAGAAGAGCATGTACGGCCGCGAGTATATGGGCATCGAGCGCGCCACGTTCCTGATCGGGCCGGACGGCAAGATCGCCCGGGTGTGGCGCAAGGTCAGGGTCCCGGGCCACGGAGCGGAAGTCCTGGCGGCGGCAAAGGGGCTCTGAGGGAGCAACCGGGAGCCCAGAAAGTCTGCCATAGCTGGCGGCTGGTGGGTGGGAGCCAGCCATCGCCGGTCCATCGGGACCAGTCGGGGGTGAGCCCGAGGTCGGCGCACACCGCCTCCACCGTTTCTTTGAGTGGCCGGTAGAGGATCGTGTCGTAGGTCTCGGTCTCCCTCAACCGCTCGTGCAGCGCCGAGAGGGTTTTCTGGGCTTCGAAAATGTCGTGGATGCCGTGGTTGGCCACATCCCAAACGAGATCGCGCACCTTGTCGGTCCGGCTGCCGTCGTTGGTCTCTGAATGATGCTTGCGATAGTAGCCGGGCACCCATCTGGTCCCGCGGTCGTTGTCATAACCGGCGGGGCCATCGGCGGCGGGCGTGGCCTCGGTGGCCGGCGCCTCGCGCAATGTGCGGATGGTCTTTTCCAGAGTCATCTGCATGGCCAGGGTGAGCCGCACGGCGCGGGTGACGCGGACGAAGGTCTCGCCCGGTTCCTTGTTCAGCGGGCGACTCTCCGATTCCACGGCCACACCCGACTCGACCGCTTTCGCCGCCGCCGTGGCCTCGGCGACCGCCCTGAGCTGCAACGCCTCGGCCAGCTCCATTCCCAGTTCGGCCATCCGGTCGAGCATCAGCAGCTGCCGCTCCGCGCGCTGGATCTCGGCCGCGCGGGGATCGATGGCTAGGCCTGGGGGCGGCGCGGAGGATGGAGCGGGGTTGAACACGACGGAAACTATTGCATATTGCAACCAATAAGTCAAGAAACCTCAGTTCGTGTCAAATTCGCCGCCCGCTCTGAAACAAGGTAGTGGTGCGGACGAAAGGTTAGGCGGTAGCCTTGCTCAGCTGCGAAATATGGCCGGAAAACTCCGCGCAGAGCGCTTCCCGTTCAGCCGGGGGCAGCCAGTTTGCCCTCTGGGGCGTGACCACCCGGCAATAGGCCAGCTCCCTCGCATTGAAAGGGAGGTCCGACGCGGCCGAGCGCAATCGAGTAAGCATGTCTTCAAAGCGCGCGCGGACCGCATCGACCGAGGGGATGGGCGATGCCGTCTGCGATGACTGTGTGAAGATGTCCAATTGCGACATGGCGACTATACTCAAACGATTCGTCAACTTTTTCGACACCAATGGTTGTTGCACTAAGCCCATCCACAGGTGATAGACCGTGTTGGGTGGAGCCTTTGAGCACAAATCTAACTCATCGACGCGGTCTCGAAGTTCGGCGCGGCGGCGAAGGCGACACTGGACAATCCCACTGTCGCGGGTCAGCCCGAAAACCAGCTGCGCACGCCTTTGGTCGCCTTGGTCAAGGATATCAGAGGCCGTGATGATCGGAGCGAAGGAAATCGCCTAGGGATCGCCAGCGCCGTGTCGCACCGCTTGCACGATCATCAGACCGGCGAAGACTAGCGGCGTAGGGCTGCAATCTCCTCGCGGAGCGCCGCCAAATGGCCGTCGAAACTCTGGATCATGGCCAGGAGGAATGTCTCAGGCCTGATCCGTTCTAGGCTCAGCGGATGGCCAGCTCTCAGCGCGACCAGATGAAGGAAGGCCAGTTGAGCCCGGCCATTGCCTTCCCGGAACGGATGGATGGCGTTGAGTTCACCCAGAAATACGGCAGCCTCCGTGAGGAACGTTTCGCCGTTGACACCCGGCAGGAAGCTCGCCGTCTGAAGGCGGGCGAACAGCAAATCCATCTGCGGACAGATGTGCTCAGGAAAACAGAACGGGTTGCCGCCCTTCGCGGTGCGGACGGTCCGGTAGCGGCCAACCCAGGTGTAGACATCGTGAAAGAGATGCCAATGGACGCGCCTGTAGTGCGCCGGCCCGAATCGTCCCATCGGCAAGGGCTCCGCCGCGCGCAGGCTAGACATTTCAAGCTCGAAGGCCTGCAGAACATCCGGGTCGCGCAAACCCAGGCGGTTCTTCAGACAGTTCGAGCTCTTGTAACTGTACGGATCATCGAAGGCGTCGTAGCCGGCTAGCGTCACTTCGGTCCCTTGAAGCCCATGTAGGCGCTAAGAACCTCCGCGCGCCGTTGCTCGATCGGCGCGGCGCCCTTCACGCGATTGCGGCCGGCCGGGGTCAATTTGAGCCCTTCGACGGCGCTTATCGCCGCGAACGCCCGCGCGCCAAGCACGGTGGATTCGCCACGGAGCTTTGATTCTGATGGCTTCTTTCGCATCAACTCACCATAGCACGACAGTGGTCAACGAATCGAGAGTCGCGCGCCAGGCCCCCTCTCTCTAGCGCCACGAACCGCCACGTAATAACCATGACCCAAAATCTCGCCGCCCAAAACCAAAACCCTTCCGAAAGTCAACGATGGCGTTGTTCGTCTTAAGCGTGGTCGGCAGCGACCGGCCCGGGCTCACCAGGGCGCTGGCGGCCGCGGTGCTCTCGGCCGGCGGCAATTGGCGGGACAGTCATCTTAGCCTGTTGGGCGGCATGTATGTCGGATCGGTGCTGGTCGAGCTGGAGGCGGATGGCGTCGATGGCTTGCGTTCGGCCGTGCGCGCGGTGGACGTCCACGGTCTCGATGTGCGGATCGCCCCCGCGGTCGAAGCCGCCGGCCCGGATGGCGAGACGCTGCATTTCGCCCTGGTCGGCCAGGACCGGCCGGGGATCGTCAACCAGGTGACCGCCGTGCTGAATGGCCTGGGCGCCAATATCGAGACATTCAGGTCGTGGATCAGCGACGAGCCCTATTCTGGTATGCCGCTGTTCAACATGGAGGCGTCTCTTCGGCTTCCGCCCGAACTGTCCGTGGGCGGGGTTCAGGCGGCGCTGGAGGCAATCTCGGCCGAGATCATGGTCGACATTTCGCTTACTCCGAACGGGTAGCGCCACAGACCAGAGCGACGGAGCCCCGGTTGATTTTTCCGACCGATCGGGCTGGAATGCTATCCGGCCACTGCCGACGCGCGGCGCGGCCTTGAGGAAACCTGATGGACCTGATGACGCAAGACGCCCGACTGGCCGACGCCCGAGGCGGCGACAGCGAACACTTCGACGTGCTGATCGTCGGGGCCGGCATCTCCGGCATCGCCAGCGCCCATCACCTGCGGGCCCAGAACCCGGGGACCAGCTTCGTGGTGCTCGAGGCGCTGGAGTCGTTCGGCGGCACCTGGCTCAGCCACCGGTTTCCGGGCATCCGCTCCGACAGCGACCTCTATACCTTCGGCTATCGCTTCAAGCCGTGGGTCGGGCCGCCGATCGCCCTGGCCGAAGAGATCCGCAAATATATGGGCGACGTGATCGAGGAGAACGATCTGGGCGGCCACATCCGCTATGGCCACAAGGTGCGGTCAGCCTCTTGGTCAAGCACCGACAACCTGTGGACCCTGGTCGCCGAGGGGCCGGACGGGCAAGAGGCCCGCTTCACCACCGGGTTCCTATGGATGTGCCAGGGCTATTACCGGCATCAGGAGGGGTACACCCCCGAATGGCAGGGGATGGAGACGTTCAAGGGCGTGATCGCCCACCCCGAAAACTGGCCAGCGGATCTGGATTATACCGGCAAGCGCGTGGTGATCATCGGCTCGGGCGCCACGGCGGCGACCATGGCCCCGGCGATGGCCGGCAAGGCGGCCCATGTCACCGTGCTGCAGCGCTCGCCGACCTATTTCATCGCCCAGCCGAACCAGAACGAGTTCATGGAGATGCTGAGGCCCCTGGGGCTGGACGCCCATCTGGTGCACGAGATCGTGCGGCGAAAGGTGGTAGTGGACTTCGACGAGATCACCCGCCGCTGCTTCGAGGAGCCCGAGGTGGTGGTCGCCGAACTGCTGGCCGGCATCGAGGCCTATATCGGCTCCGAGGAGGTGAAGAAGCACTTCACCCCAACCTATCTGCCCTGGCGCCAGCGCATCGCCATCCTGCCTGACGGCGACATGATGGAGGAGATCAAGCAGGGACGGGTCAGCATGGTCACCGACCATATCGACCGCTTCGTACCCGAGGGCATATTGCTGAAGTCCGGCCAGGTGGTCGAGGCCGACGTCATCGCCACGGCCACCGGCTTCAACCTCAGCGTGCTGGGCGACATCGCCTTCAGCATCGACGGCAAGCCGCTGGCCTTCCACAAGACGGTCACCTATCGCGGCACGATGTTCACCGGCGTGCCCAACATGGCCTGGGTGTTCGGCTATTTCCGCAACAGCTGGACCCTGCGCTCCGAGCTGGTCGCCGATTTCGTCTGCCGCCTGCTGCGCCATATGAGCGAGAAAGGCGCGCGCCGCGTGGAAGTGGGCCTGCGGCGCGAAGACCACAACATGCCGCTCGGCCCGTTCATCGACCCGGAGAACTTCAACGCCGGCTATCTGATGCGCGGCCTGGCGTTGCTGCCCCAGCGCGGCGACAAACCCGAATGGCGCCATACCCAGGACTATTGGTGGGAGAAGGACGCGTTTCCGGCGATCGACCTGGACGGGGAAGAGTTCAGTTACGGGTGACGGGAAAACGATCCCCGACAAAACCTACCCCGACGCCCCCTCATCTCTTGTCACGCCCACGCGCTGGGCGAGGGATGCGCCCATGAAGGCGTCGAGGTCGCCATCGAGCACGCCGGCGGTGTCGGAGGTTTCGACGTTGGTGCGCAGGTCCTTGACCATCTGGTAGGGCTGCAACACGTATGAGCGGATCTGGTGACCCCAGCCAATGTCGGTCTTGTTGTCTTCCACCGCCTGGGCGGCCGCCTCGCGCCGCTGGAGCTCGGCCTCGTAGAGCCGGGCGCGCAGCATCTTCCAGGCCTGGTCGCGGTTCTGATGCTGTGACCGCTGGTTCTGGCAGGCCACCGCTATGCCGGTAGGGATGTGGGTCAGGCGCACCGCCGAGTCGGTCTTGTTGACGTGCTGGCCGCCCGAACCGCTGGCGCGGTAGGTGTCGATGCGCACGTCCGATGGGTTGATGTCGATCTCGATCTTGTCGTCCACGACCGGATAGACCCAGATCGAGGCGAAGCTGGTGTGGCGCTTGGCGGCGGCGTCGAACGGCGAGATGCGGACAAGGCGATGGACCCCGGCCTCTGTCTTCAGCCAGCCATAGGCGTTGGTTCCGCTGATTTTGAGGGTCGCGGATTTGATGCCGACCTGTTCGCCGTCGGTCTCCTCGATCATCTCGATGGCCATGTCGTGGGCGTTGGCCCAGCGCGTATACATGCGCAGCAACATGGCCGCCCAGTCGGTCGACTCGGTGCCGCCCGCCCCAGAATTGACCTCGAGATAGGCGTCGGCGCCGTCAGCCTCGCCTGACAGCAGCGCCTCGAGCTCAGCCTTGGCCGCGAAGGTCTTGAGCGCGCCAAGCTGGGCGGAGACATCATTGAGGGACGCATCGTCACCCTCGGCCTGGGCCATTTCAGCGAATTCCAGGGCGTCGCTGAGTTCGGTCTCCAGGCGCCGCACAGCGTCGACCTGGGCCGCCAGGTGAGTGCGCTCGCGCATCAGGGTCTGGGCGGCCTCGGCGTCGTTCCAGAATGCAGGGTCCTCGACCCGGGCGTTATATTCGTCCAGTCGTCTCAGGGCTGGTTCCCAGTCAAAGACGCCTCCTGAGCAGCCCGATGGACTGCTCGATACCGGTCGCCATCGCTTCGATATCCGCACGCATGAACGTTCGCCTCACTGAGTTGGCGCAAAGGGAGTTGGGGCGCGCCGGATAGCGCGGCGCGGGTCAAAAGACAATTGTCAGTAAAGACCGCCCATGTCGTCAGGCGATTTGGGCGGCTTGAGCGCTTTGGCCGGGGCGCCGGGTTGGGCGGGCGCCGGCGCGGGCGGAGAGGCCGGCGAGATGGCAAAGGGGTCATCGGCCGCGGGTTCGACGGCGTCCGGCGACACCACGATTTTTGGCTCGGTGCCCGGCCGGAACGCTTCGCGGTTGGGCCCGACCTGGGCGAATTTTGCGTTAGGGGGGGCCTTGAACTCAATGGGCGGCGAGCCCTTCACGGCTTCGCGCATGAATTCGATGAACACCGGCAGGGCCGCGACGGCGCCAGTCTCGCCCTTGCCCAGGGAACGGTTGTCGTCAAAGCCGATGAATACGCCGACGACGATCCTTGGATCGAAACCCACGAACCAGGCGCTACGGAAGTCGTTGGTGGTTCCGGTCTTGCCGCCGACCGGACGCTGCAGCGCCGCGTGGGCGGCGGCGGCGGTGCCGCGCAAGGCGACGCCCTCCAGCATGCTATCGATCTGATAGGCCGTGATCGGGTCGATCAGCTGA
>JAYVYH010000185.1:0-21500 GCA_043784385.1 Caulobacteraceae bacterium
CCACCTTGGGCGCATAGGCCACGGCGCCCATCACGAGCGTGGGTTTGTTCAAAGCGTCGATCCTCAAAGGCGCGGCGGGTTAGCAGTGGCCCTACCGAGGAAATCCTAAAGCAGGTCCGAGGTCCGCGCCATCAAACCAGCGTCCGAACCCAAATTCAGCCCCGGTCGCCGGAGTTGACCGTCAGGCGCTCCAGTTTCAGGCCGAGCTTGCGGCGCAGGTTGCCGACCTTGGCGGCCGGGACGGGCGAGGCCTGGTTGCCCCAGCTGTTGCGGATGTAGGTGGAGACGTCGGCGATCTCCTCGTTCGTCAGCTTCCAGGCGAAACTCGGCATGGTCAGGGGCGACGGGCGGCTGGGCGACGGGCCGACGCGGCTACCGGCCAGGATCAGGTGCTCCAGCCCGGTCGGGTCGGCCTGTTGCAGCATGGCGTCGTGACCCAGGGGCGGGAAGAAGCGCGGCTGACCGACACCGTTCTCCAGGTGACAGGCCGCGCAGGCGTCGGAATAGATCGCCGCGCCCCGACGCATCGCGCCCGCGTCGGCCGGTTGCGGCGCGCCCGTTGGGCTGGCGGGCTGGCCTTTCAGATAGATCGCGATGGCGTGGCGGTCCTGGTCGGGCATCAGTGAGGTCGAATAGGTGATCACCTCGCCCATCGTGCCGCCGGCGCCGGCGCGGGCGTTGCGTCCGGTGCGCAGATATTCCGCGATGTCATCCACGCTCCAGCCGCCCAGGCCGGTGCGGGGGTTGGCGGTCAAATCGGGCGCCACCCAGTTTTCGAGGTCTCCGCCCCGTAGCTGCTGGCCGCCCTTGTCGGCGCCGAGAAAATTCTTGGGGGTATGACATCCGCCGCAGTGGCCGACGCCGGTCACCAGATAGGCGCCGCGATTCCATTCCGCCGACTGGCCTGGATCCACCTGGAAATCGCGCGGCCGGAAGAACAGCAGGTTCCAGCCCTTGACCAGGAAGCGAATGTTGAGCGGGAAGGGCAGTCGATTGGCGGGCGGCGTGTAATCGACCGCCGGGGTGGTCTTCAGATAGGCCAGCACGGCGTCGTCGTCCGCGCGGCTGGCGTGTGTGAACCAGGGATAGGGGAAGGCCGGGTAGAGGTTGGCGCCGTGATCGTCGAGGCCGTTGTGCATGGCGCGGTAGAACTGGTCGCTGGTCCAATCCCCGATGCCGGTGCGGTGGTCGGACGTGATGTTGGCCGAATAGATCAGCCCGAATGGTGTGTGCAGACCGAACCCGCCGGCCAACGGCTGTCCCCCGGCGCGCAGATGGCACGACATGCAGTCGCCGGCGACCACCAGCGACTGGCCCCGCCGCAGCTGCGCGGCGTTTGGCGTGGCGTCCGGGATGGTCTGGGCGAGGAAGCCGGAAGGCGTGACGTCGCTCACCGGGTGGACGGGCAGGGCCATGTTCTGGCCGGCGGACCAGCTTGCCAGCATTGTCGCCGCAATGGTGGCGCCGAGCCCCAGCAAGGTTGCGCGAAGGCGTGACGAGCGGCGCATCGGCCTAGGCCTGGACCAGGGGGCCGGGCGCTTTCAGATATTGCGCCTTGATGGCCGCCGCGGCGTGGTAGGTCAGGGCCGCGACGGTTCCGGTCGGGTTGTATCCGGCGTTCTGCGGGAACGCGCCGGCCCCGAGGGAAAACACGTTGGGCACGTCCCAGACCTGCAGATATTTGTTGACCACGCTGTTCTTGGGATTGTCGCCCATGATCGCGCCGCCGGTGTTGTGGGTTGTCTGATAGGGCGTCACGCTCCATGGCCCAGCGCGGCGATTGAGTTTGATCTCCCGGGGGTTCATGGCCCGGGCCACTTCCGCCGCGCGGTCGGTCAGATAGTTCGACATCTTCAGTTCGTTGTCGGTGAAGTCGAACGTCATACGCAGCATCGGGCGACCATGGATGTCGCGATAGGTCGGGTCGAGATCAAGGTAGTTGCCGCGATGGCTCATGCACGAGCCGTGAACGCTGATGGAGAACGATTTCAGATAGTTCTTCGCCGCCGCATGCTTCCACTCCAGGCCCCAGGCGGGCGTGCCCTGCGGCGTGTAGATCATCTCGATGGGCCGCCCGCCGGTGACCATTCCGGCGATGTAGGCTCCGCCGATGAAGCCCAGGCCCGAGTGATCGAAATTGTCGCCGTTATAGTCGTCGATCACCGTCGCCAGGGCGCCGGCCCCGATGAACGGGTTGAGGATCTTGTCGTCGAAGAACACGTTGACCGACGACATGGTCTGATAGGCATAGTTGCGGCCCACCTGCCCCTGCCCCGTGGCCGGATCGTAGGGCTGGCCGATCCCGGACAGCAGCATCAGCCTGACGTTCTGAAGCACATAGGCCGACAGGATGACCATCTCGGCTGGCTGGAAGAATTCTTCGCCGGCGCTGTTCACATAGGTGACGCCGGTGGCGCGTTTGCGGTCGGGCGTCAGCTCCACCTTCAGGACTTCGCATTCGGTCCTCAGAGTGAAATTCGGCTTGGCCATCAGGTAAGGAAGTATCGTCGTCTGCGGACTGGCCTTCGAATAGTTGCCGCAGCCGAACTTCTCGCAGAACCCGCAATAGGTGCAGGCCCCCATCTGCGCTCCCAGCGGATTTACATAGGGCTCGGAGAGATTGCCGGTCGGATGCGGGAACGGACGCCGGCCAAGCCTGGCCGCCGCCTCTCCGAACAGGGTCGGCGCATAGGTCTGGGCCATCGGCGGCGTCGGGTATTCGCTCGACCGCGCGCCCTCGAACGGATTGCCGCCGGGCTGGATCTGGCCCCGCAGATTGCCGGCCTTGCCGCTGGTTCCGCAGATCTTGTCGAAGGTGTCGTAGTGAGGCTCCAGCTCATCATAGGTGACGCCCCAGTCCTGAACCGTCAGGTCGTAGTCCGAGACCGCCTTACTCCCGTAACGCTGCTGGTTGTGACTCCTGGTCTGGAAATCGGAGGGCAGGAAGCGCCAGATCTGGCCGTTCCAGTGCACGCCGCCGCTGCCCACGCCGGTGCCAAGCAGGAACGATCCCAGGTGGCGCATCGGCAGCGCTTCCTGGGCGGTGTTGTTGCGGATGGTCAGGGTGTCGTAGCTGACGTTCTGAAACAGGTGGTGGCGCCACATGTAGCGCAACTCGTCCTGGGCGAAGGTGGTGGCGAAATCGGTGGCGGTGTCTCGCCAGGGGCCCCGCTCCAAGGCCACCACGCTCAGGCCCTCGTCGCACAGCTGTTGACCCATGATGGCGCCGGTCCAGCCAAAACCCACCAGCACCGCATCGACCGGTTTGAGGGTCGTGGTCATGACCGGCGCTCCGTCCAGCCTGGACGGCCCTTGAAACCGACCGGCCCGATCGGCACCCGTTCCCCGTGGCGACCGACCCATTCCTTGTAGTCGTAGTGGGCGCCGGGGAAGCCGATCATCTTCCACGCCCCCATGTCCTTGTTGCCGCCATAGATGGGATCGGCGAAATAGCCTTCCTTGGTGTTCTGCAGCAGCATGGCGAAGAACATCTTGCTGTCCACGCCCCCGCCCAGAGTGACATCGCCGCTTTCCATGCCTTTCAGGACCTTGTCCCGGTCGGCTTCGCCCAGATGGCCGAACGACGCGCCGTTGAAGTTCACGCTGACGTAAGTCTCGACCGCCGAGATGGCGGCGCGATACAGCTGCGCGGGGCTGAAGCGGCTCTGATAGCCCTGTTGCGGCGTGCCTTTAGGCCAGGGGCCGCCCAGGAAATAGTGTTGGCCCTGCCCGAATGGCCCGGCCAGTTGCCGATCCAGGAAGAATGGCACGCCGGCCTCCACCGCGCCCGGTCCGACCGGGTCGTGTGGGATCAGCCTGTCGACCATGGCGGTGATAACGGCGACTTCCGCCGCCGTGAAGAACACATATCCCGACCCGGAGGCGCCAGGCGGCGAATCCGCCGCTCCTTCCGCCCAAGGTACGGATCCGCTGAGGGTCTGAGGCGGTCCGCCGAGTTCGCCATCACGAAGGGTGGCTGCAATGACCCCGCCGGCGGCCCCCACCACGGCGCCTCCCAACAGGAAGTGGCGTCGGTCCACGGTTGGCTTGCCCACGACTTGCTCTCCACCCGACGCGAGAACGCCGTCCCACGGAGCTAATGCGCGGGGCGGCGCGGCGTTGCACCCGGCCCGCGTTTAATGGGGTCAGCCCGCCTGTTTGGCTGCCCAGTTGCCTTGAGCCTCGACGGAGATGTCGTTCCATTTTTCCCAGCCTTCGATCCGACGGGCATATTCGGCGCGGGTCATCGGCAGGCCGACGGTCCCGAAGAAAATGCGCAACGGCGGATCCTTGGCGTCCACGACTTTCAGGATAGCGGGACCGCTCGCGTCCGGATCGCCAGGCACGGCCGCGCTACGGGAGGCCGTGCGCGCGGCGCGAGCAGGTTCGTAGGCCGCGATCGGCGTGGCTTGCTTGGCCGATGGGCCGCTCCAATCGGTGGCATAGCCGGCCGGTTCGATGATGGTGACCTTGACGCCAAAGGGCGCGACCTCGGCGGCCAGCGACTGGCTGAACCCTTCGAGGGCCCACTTGGAAGCGTGGTAGAGGCCGATGGTCGGGAAAGCGTTGACGCCGCCGATCGACGAGACCTGGATGATGTGCCCGGAGCCCTGGGCGCGCATATGCGGCAGGACCGCCTGCGTCACCCAAAGTGCGCCGAAGAAGTTGGTCTCCATCTGCGCCCGGGCTTCAGCCTCGCTGATCTCCTCGATGGCGCCGAACTGGCCGTAGCCAGCGTTGTTGATCGCCACGTCGATGCGGCCGAACTGCGCGATGGTTTCGGCGATCGCCGCATCGACGGCGGCCTTGTCGTCTACGTCGAGGGTGATCGCCAGGACCTGGTCGCCATAGCGGTCGACCAGGGGCTGAAGCGTCTTCACGTGCCGCGCCGTGGCCGCGACACGATCGCCGCGTGCCAGGGCCGCTTCCGCCCAGATCCGGCCGAAACCCTTGGATGTGCCGGTGATGAACCAGACTTTGTTTGTCATATCGTCGCTCCTTGCGTGTCCCCGGTCTCGCCGTCCAACCCGGCGGGTCTCAGATAGGTGCGACGGCCGTCGATGTCAGGTGGCGCCCGCTCCTTAGAGAGTCTCGATATGCGCCCACCAAGCGCCTAGCTCGTCGACCATAAACTGCATCATGCAGTTTTCGGCCGACTCTTGCTGGTAGTAGCGCTGCAGGATGACAGCGCTCGCGCCAACGCCGAAGATGGCGACATCGCTGTCGAGCAATTTCTCGAAGCCGAGCGCTTCGTAGATGGCTTTGCTCGCGTCAAAATCCCGCGCGGGAAGAAAGGCGCGGGCTGATTCGCCGCCGTCCGGCACAGCCATCCGACTACTCTCCAAGCTAGGTCCTTCCGGCGTCGACGGGCTAATCAGCGCCGCTTCGCCGCCGCGGCCTTCGCCACCAGGATGCGGTCGCGGGCGTCGAGATAGTCGTAGATCGCGTCGACCTCGGCGTTGGTGAAGTGGCTGAAATTTGTCTGGGCCGTTTCGATCATCAGCGCCATATCACCCTCGCCGATCGCGTCGCCCTTCTGGATCAGGCCGTGGAATTGTGCGCGGCTATAATAGCCGCGCACAGTCATGTCCGGACCGACGCCGCCGGCCCCTCCGAGGTCGGACCCGTGGCAGCGTCCGCACGCGAACGCGGCCAGATGCCGCCCGGCCTCGAAACGCGCCCCGGCGTCGAGCGGCGGACGGGCGGCGGCAAGCGTCTGCGCTTCGGTCTTGAACGCGCCGAACACCAGCGCCGCGCGCAGCGGGAGACCCGGATTGGGTTTGGGCATCGCGATCCCCTGCCGGGGAAGGGCGCGCAGGCGGGCGATGATCGCGGCGATCTCATCGTCGGTGAAGGCGCGATAGGCGTGGGCCGGCATCGCCAGTTCGCTGGTTCCGTCCGGGCGCAGTCCCAAGCGGATAGCCCGGTCGATCTCGCCATCGGACAGCGACTTGGGCTGGATGGTGAGGTTGGGCGTGAAGACCTGAGTCGCGAACATGTGCAGCGGCCCGCCGCTCAGATTCAACCCGTGGCACCCCGAGCAGGCCGACACCGCAATCAGCCGCGCGCCCCTGGCTTCCGCCTCGGAGGTGCGCGCCACCACGACATGGCTGGGCGGCAAGGGGTGCCGTGCCGCCAGGACCGCTTCTGAACGAGACATGATCACCTGGCAGCCGCCCGCGATCGCCAAGAAAGCGACAACGGCGCCGAGCGCGAGAAGCAGTTTATGAGTCAGGGCCGGCGGGTCCATTTGCTGGTGGCGCTGATGTCCTTGACCTCGCCCCCGGCCTTCTTCCAACCGTTGAACCCGACCTCAAGGTGCCCAACGTTGCCGTAGCCCATATCTTGTAGAGCCAGGGTCGCATAGACCGAACGTCCGCCGCCAGCGCAGAATAGGATAATCTTTTTGTCCTCCGCGAAATAGTCGCGGAAATATGGGCTGGCCGGATCAGCCCAGAACTCCAGCATTCCGCGCGGCACATGTTTGGCGCCGGAAATCGTGCCCAGTTCAAGCAGTTCCTGGAGTTCACGCAGGTCGATCAGCAGCGTCTCACCGGAGGCGACCGCTGCCTCCTCGGCCAGCAGGCTATCGACCGACAGGTTGCTGATCTTGGCCTTAAGCGCCTCGGTGTCGGCGAACACGTTCTTGATGGCCATGCCGGTTTTCTTCCTCGATTTAGCCGCGATCTTTGGAGCCGAATGTGAGGCGTTCCATTTTCAGGTCAAGCTCGCGGCGCGCCGAACCATCCACCGCGTGGCGCATTTAGTCGCAACCATACGGAGCGATCAGATGAAGTTCGGCTACAAGTTGATGACCGAGGAGCATGGTCCCAGGGCGCTGGTGGAGAACGCGCGCCGCGCGGAGGCCGTGGGGTTCGATTTCGTTTCGATCTCGGACCACTTCCACCCTTGGCTGGAAATCCAGGGCCATGCGCCGTTCGCCTGGAGCGTCCTGGGCGCGATTGCTGCGACCACCTCGCGCATCGCCATCACCACCGGTCTCACCTGTCCGATCATCCGCTACCACCCGGCTATCATCGCCCAGGCGGCGGCCACCGTCGCGGTGATGAGCGAGGGGCGCTTCAGCCTCGCCATCGGTGCGGGCGAGCGGCTGAACGAGCATGTCACCGGGGCCCGCTGGCCCTCGGTCCCGGAGCGCCACGAGATGCTGGGCGAGGCGATCGACATCTTTCGCGCGCTTTGGGCTGGCGGCGTCCACACCATTCGCGGCAAGCACTTCACCGTCGATCACGCGCGCCTTTACGAACAGGCGCCGGGGCCGATCCCGATCTTGCTGGGGGTCAGCGGCCCGCGCGGCCTGGCGCTCGCCGTGGAGAAGGCCGACGGCGTCATGGCCACCGAACCCGATAAAGCGCTGGCGGAAGGCTTCCGCGCCAAGGCCGGCGACAAGCCGCGCTATTGCGAGGTCACCCTGGCATACGGACCCGACGAGGCGGCGGCGCTGAAGATCGCCCGTGACCGCTTCCGGTTCGGCGCCCTGGGTTGGCCGGCGATGAGCGAGATCCCGACCGTGGAGGGCTTCGAGGGCGCCTCGGCGTTCGTCCGGCCCGAGGATATGGCGGACACCGTCGGCGCCGGCCCGGACCCGGAAAAGCATTTGGCCGCGATCCGCAAATTTGTCGACGCCGGCTTCGACCACCTCTGCCTGACGGCGGTGGGACCCGATCAGGCCGGCTTCCTCGACTTCTTCGAGAGAGAACTGAAGCCGAAGCTCGGCGCGTTAGTCTAGGGATACGACTGCTCGCCGTTTCGTAAAATCGCACCGGAAGTCATTTTTTGCCGCGCCGGCGCGCCCCGCCAGCCGCAACTGGCAAATATTGCAAATTGTCTGATTAAACTTTCGACTTGCAAGTTGCAATAATCTATCTCCCTTCTCATGCGCAACACTGCGACCGATTTTGGCCCTCCTCTGTTCACCACACCGTTGGACGGCGATGCGGCCGCAGGCGATAATGCGGCGTTGTTTGGCCCCGCCATCCTTCGCGTCGAGCGCCGTTTGCGGATTCTCGAACGGCTGACCCAGATCGGCATGGATATTACCGAGGCCTTCGCCACACTCTCCCGCACGGCCCGCCTGACCCTCAATCTGGATATGAAGGCCGACGAGCGGGTTTCGATCGCGATCGACCGGGAAGCCCTGACCGAGCGACGACTACGACCTAATGGAAGCGCTCAAGGAACGCCTTGACGAAGACGCGGCGTATTTCGGGATGGTAGACCGCCCTCTGCGCGGAACCGCCGCGCTTGGCCCCCGCCCCACGCTGTTGTCGTAAAAGTCCAAACGTGTTTCACTATTGTCAAGGCCGACCGGGCGCGACAAGATCGATTCGAACCGGGCGATCGAGCCCCGGGGCGGGAGGGGATATGGCTATTCTGGATAAGTTCCGCCTTGACGGTCACGCGGCGGTGGTGACCGGCGCCGGGCGGGGTATCGGGCGCGCCATCGCCCTGGCGCTGGCGGAGGCCGGCGCCGACGTGGCGGTCTCCGCCCGCCGGACGCACGAGATCGAAGCGGTGGCCAAGGAGATTCGCGACCGCGGCCGCAAGGGCGTGGCGATCACCGGCGACATGCTGGACATGAAGCAGATCGAGGCACTGGCCGAGCAGGCCGAAAAGGCGTTCGGCAAGATCACCATCTGGGTCAACAACGCCGGGGGCGCCGACGACCGTGTCGCGCGCAAGATGATCGATGTTCCCGAGCACCAGTGGGACTTTCAGGACGGGCTGAACCTCAAGGCGGTGTGGGCCGGCGGCGTCGCCGCGGCCAAGCGGATGGGTCCAGGATCGTCGATCGTCAACATCTCCTCGATCGCCGCCTTCAAGCCCTCGCCGGGCAACGGCCCCTACGCGGCGGCCAAGGCGGGGGTGAACAGCGTCACCCGCACCATGGCGGTCGAGCTGGCGCCGAACATCCGGGTCAACGCGGTCGCGCCGGGGCCCATCCCCACCGAGGTGTTCATGGAGTTCCTCAAGCTCACCCCGGACATGCTGCCCGGCCTGGCCAAGACTATCGGCGTGCCGATGCAGCGGCTGGGCGAGGAGGACGACATCGCCGCGGCGGTGGTCTATCTCTGCTCGCCCGCCGCCGCCTGGGTCACCGGCGAAATTCTCAATGTCACCGGCGGCCTGTAACGGACGCCAACGGTCGCGGCGTGCGGGTCAGAGCGACCTCGAAGCCGCACCACACGCCGAAGTTCTCGCCGGTGCGTCCGCCCGGCCCTTCGGCGATCAGCTCAACCGCCCGGCCACAAACGGCCCGCGGGTCAATCCACCGCGCCCTGGCTTCCGCCGTCACGTCCGGGCCGGCGAAGAAACGCAGCATCGGCGAGTCCGTGGCGTCCATGCAGAAGGCATTGACCCGGATTGCATGTGGCCGAAGCGCCTTGGCCCAGGTCAGGGTCAGGCCGATCAGACCCCATTTGGACGTGTCGTAGAGGTCCATCATGCCGAAGCCGTTGGTCGGGCGGCCGGGAAAGGTGTTCACGTGATCAGTCGCGATATTGATGATGTCGCCGCCGCCCGCCGCGATCATGTGAGGGATCACCGCCCGTCCGAGCAGAGACGGACCGCGCAGGTTCGTTCCGATCAGCGCCTCGTAGTTGTCGAGGGACGCGTCGAGGCCGTCGGTCGGCCAGGTGCGGCGGCAGACGCCGGCGTTGTTGACCAGGATGTCGAGCGGCCGAACGCCTCGGTAGTCGCAACGACGATCCGCCGGACATCCGCTGCCGCGCCGACGTCGGCGACCAGCGAAACGACCCGTGTTCCGCGCCGGTGCAGGGCCTCCGCGGCGGGGCCGATCGACTCGTTCCTGCCGTACACTAGCAGGTCGCAGCCCGCCTCCGCCAGGGCCGCGGCATACCCTGCGCCGAGTCCCGCGGCCGCGCCCGTGACGATGGCCACCCGACCGTCCAGCCTGCCCATTCCGCGTCTCCTCTCGTTCTGGCCAAAACTACTACATGTTGCTAATTGTTACGCGCGGGAACGACGCCGGACAACCGGGTGCGACCGCCGGAGAACCAACCGTATGACCCTGAACGTGCTCGTCGTGACCAAGGGTCACCCCTACGACTACAGCGCCTTCCACGCGATGTTCGACGACAACAAGGACATCGTCAGCACCTTTGTGGAACAGCCGGCCGCCCAGATCATGCTGCGCCCCGACAACGTGGCGCCCTACGACGTGGTGGTGTTCTACGACATGTGGGGCATTCCCACCGACCCGACCAGTTCGGCCAGCGCCGAACCTCCCGCCGACTATGTGAGAAGCATCGAGGCGCTGCTGGACTCGGGCAAGGGCCTGGTTCTGCTCAACCACGCCCTGGTGCAGTGGCCTGCGTGGCCGCTGTGGCGCGAGATCTCGGGGACCACCTTCCGGCTTACCAAGGGCGAGGTCGACGGAAAGACCGTGCCTGGGTCGGGCTACCGGGGCGGGGCGGGTGAGCCGCATCGCAACGCGGTCCACACCCTGACCCCCGTCCAGCCGGATCACCCCGTCACCCGCGGGCTGGAGGGCGGCTTCGAGATCATCGATGAGCTCTATCTGCGCATGCCCCTGGCGGCGCGGCCCGACGTCGTCCCCCTGCTCAGAAGCGACTACGCCTTCTCCCGTGCCAACTTCAATCCGCCGCCGCTGGCGCCGAAGGCGGAGCAGGCGGCGTGGGACCACGGCGAGGGCGACAACGTTATCGTCTGGGCCAAGCGCATGCGCAATTGCCCGGTGGTGGCGTCGGAGGCGGGGGACGGGCCGCCGGCCTACGCCAACCCTCAGTTCCGCCGATTGCTCGACAATGCCATCAAGTGGGTGGCCTCCGAGGCGGCGCGCGCCTGGACGCGACAGGCGGCGGCGTGATGACCGGGGCCGCCGACGCTGTCGTGCCGGGGAAAGTCTCGGGCCTGGGGCCGATCATGCAACTCGCCTTCGTGCCCACCGACTTTCAGGCGGCGATCAACTATTGGACGCGGGAGATGGGGGTCGGCCCCTTCTTCCTGTGGGAGCATATCGCCGTCGACGAACTGAGGTATCGCGGAGACTTGGTCAGCCTGGATTTCTCCGTCGCCCTCGCCCAGTGGGGCGATGTTCAGATCGAGCTGATCCGCCAGGATAATGACGCGCCCTCGATCTATCGCGACTGGAACAGCAACGCCCTCCACCACATCCAGTTGGCAGTCGACGACTATGATGCCGCGGTGGCCGCGTGCCAGGCCGCGGGCTTTGGTGTGGCCATGGAGGGGCTGGGCCTGCTGGGGGCCAAGGATCTGCGGTTCGCCTATTGCGACCTGGGCGGGTTCGGCCCCGCCGGCTTCGTGGAGTTCGCCTATCGCCCGCCCGGCGCCTCAGCCGCGCTCGAACGGATGAATAGGATGAAGGCTGTCGCCCGCGACTGGGACGGCTCCGATCCCGTCCGTCCGCTGTTCTGATCGGGCCCCGGCCTGATCAGGTCCTGTCGAACGTCACCGGCAGGCTCCAGCAGGTGTGCATCTCGCCCACGCGCAGGGACCGCAAAGTCGGTGCCGTTCCGGGCTTGAGCCGCAGGTCGCGGACGCGTGAGAGCAGCACGCCCGACGCCGTCACGGCTGCGTCCCGGGTCAGGGCGTAGAGCGAGCACGGCCGATCCTCGGGGACCGCCGGAAACCGCGTCGGCTTGCCCGGGCCGAAAGCGATGCCGGCCGGCAGTCCGTCGGCGCGGTATTGACCCCGCGGCTCGCGCGGGCACAGGTCGTTGCGTTCGACGAGAAACCGATCCGGTTCGGCGAAGATGCGGGGGTCGCGGTTGCCCGCCCCGCCGGCGCAGACGGCCAGCGCGCCCTCGGGCAACAGGACGCCGAACCGCTCGACCTCATGGCGGGCGAAACGGCGGGCCATCACCACCGGCGTCGAATGGCGCAGCGTCTCCAGGTAGGCGAACTTGATCAGCCGCGGCTCGCGTTCGACCCGGTGAAGCTGGTCCGGGTGGGTGAGCAGCAGGAACCACAGGTTGGCTAAAGCGCCGTGCAGCGTCTCGTGGTCCCCCTCCAGCAGGGTGACGACAAGGTCCTCGGCCGTGGCCGGGCCGCCGGGCGGGTCGAGGGCGGTGATGGCCGAGATCATGTCATCGCCCGGCTCCGCGCGCCGACGCTCCAGCAGCGGGCGGAAATAGTCGGCGAGGTCTTGCATCGCTCGCAGCCCGTCGCGTTCGGCGACCGGATTCCAGTCCCAGCCGCGCTGCATCGTCCAGTAGCGCTCGGCGAAAACGTCGAAGTCGTCCTCGGGGAGATCGAGCACGCGGGCCAGCAGCTTGAGGGGGAACATGGCGGCGAAGCCGATCGCCAGGTCCGTCTCGCCCTCGCCGAGGAAGGCGTCGATCAGGCCTTCCGCCACCGGACCGGCATGGCGATCCACAATCGCCGCCTGGCTGACCAGCACGGGCAACGCGTCGCGAAAATCGCGGCCGAAGCCGTCCCGGCCGTAGAACCACAGCTTCGATCGCGTCTCGAAGTTGGCGTCGTCGACGAACACCGAGGTGACGTCATCGTAGCGACTGATCCAATAGGCGTTGCCGATCCAGTCCCGGTAGCAGGGGTAGTTCTCCCGCAGGATCTCGAACGCGGGGTAGGGATCGAGCGTGAATTCCGCCGATACTAGGCGCGACGGGTTCAGCTTCTCGGTGGACTGCCGCACCCGCATCCGCTGGTGGATTTCATAGCTGCGGTAGCCAGCCCCCTTGGTCACCGCCCGCGCCGCGATCGGCACGCCGTTGCGGCCGAGCACCGGCGTGCTCGCCCACAGCGACGTCTCCTGTGGCCCCTCGGCGGGGCTGTCCAACACCAGGGCGTCGGTTCTAGCCAAGATCGTACTCCAGCCAGAGTTCGCGAACCGATCCCAGGCCGATCGGAGCCATGGCGATTCCGTCGATGTCCTTAGGCATCTTGTCCGCGCGGATCCGCGGGTTCTTCAGGCGACGGCTGAGGATTTTCGAGCCGATCGTCGCCTCCTGATGGGCGATCCAGGCGCCGGGGCACAGGTGCGGGCCGACGCCGAACGCCATATGGCTCGACCGCCCCTGGCTGGAATAGCCGCTGCGCAGCAGCTTGCCCGTGTACAGGTCTGGCCGGAACACGTCGAAGCGTTCGGGATCCTCGAACACGCGGTCGTCGTGGTTGGCCGACACGTCGACCATGTTCATCAGCGATCCGGCGGGGATGCGCTGGCCGTGCATTTCGATGTCGAAGCTATTGTGGCGCGGCTGGCCGCCGATCGGCGTGGAGTGGCGCAGAGTCTCGTGGAACACCTTGTCCCAGTGGCTTTCGTCCGCCAGCACTTGGTCAGCCTGATCCGGGTGCCCCAGCAACAGGTACCACATGTTGAGGATTGCCCCCCGCGTAGTTTCCCCGCCGCCGCCCACCACCAGGGCGATGTTGGAGGTGATCTCTTCGGTCGACAGGTAGTCGCCGTCGATTCTGGTCTCGCACAGCTTGGAGATGATGTCCTTGCTCACCGCCTTGCCGTCGCGGTCGTGGAGGTAGGTCGGCTTCACCCGCCGCGCCTCGACCATGCCCTGGACGTAGTCCTCAAGGTCCTGGCGGGCCTCCAGCCCCTTTTTCTGCGTGGCTGAGCCGCCCAGTCCGGACATCATCGAGTTGTACCAGTAGTAGAACTGGCCGCGCGCTTCTTCCGGGAAGCCGAGCACGCCGCACACCACCGAGATGGGGAACTCGTTGGCGAAGGCCTTGGCCACCTCGACGGTGCGCACCCCGCCCTCGTCGCGGACGATCGCCCCCTCTCTGGCCATCTCGTCCCAGCTGTCGATCCAGCTGTCGGCCGTCCGTTCGATGATCGGGATGCGGGTTTCCAGCGACTGACCGACAAGGTGCTGCCCGTAGAGGTTTCGCCGGCGCTTGTGCTCAATGCCGCTCAGTTCTAGCTGGGTGTTTCCCAGCACGCCGCTCGAGGAGCCCTTAGGAATGGTGTTGAAGCTCTCATCGTCGAAGTAGCAGCGCGCGACGTCGTCGTATCGGGTGACGTAGTAGCAGTTGTGCAGCTTGTCGCGGAAGACCGGGTAGTGGTCGCGCATGATCCGGTAATAGGGGTAGGGATTACGGAAGAACTCGCCGCTGTCGAAGATCCTGGGATCGATCAGCGGCGTTCCGTCGGCGGCGCGGCCCATGTCGCAGGCTTGGCCTACCGGCATCAGCGGGAAGTCGTCGACGGACCGAATGGGTTCCGCCTCCGGGCTTACCATCCGCTCCAGGGTCTGGGCAAAGGGACACGCTGTGGTCATGGGATCGTCCTCGCTCCGCGATAGTAGGGGGTCACTCTGAGTGCGTCAATAAACTGAAACGTGTAGCGTTTTTACGAACCCGTCGGCCGGCCGACGGCAAGGTGCTCGACCGGCGCCGGCGCGTCGGTCCACGGCGGCGGGCCAAAATCGCGCAGGGGTTGGCCGGTGAAATCTGCTCGCTCGCGGATGCGCACGTCCCAGCGCTTGCGCGGACCCAGTTCGATTGGCTGGCCTGCCCAGACGCCGATGTTTTCGCCGGTCCGGCCGTCCCTGATCAGGTCGATCAGCAAACCCGCGATGTCGGCCGGATCCATGAAGCCCGCGACGATCTCCGGCGGCGGTCCGTCCGGCCCGCCGAGATGGGCGAGCTTGCCGCCGGGCTTGAACAGAGCCCGCAGCTCGGTGTCGGTCGGCCCCATGGCCAGGGCGTTCATGCGAATGTTGTGAGACGCCAATGCCTGGGCGCCGCCGTCGGTCAGGCCGTTAAGCGCCCACTTCGAGGCATTGTAGAGGTCGCTGTCGGGCGCGTTGACGCCCTCCCGCCGCTTGGGCAGCACATAGTCGGTGCTGATGTTGACGATGTCCCCACGCCCAGCCGTGATCATGTGCGGGACGGCGAGGCGGATCATCATCATCACCGCCTTGACGTTGACGTCCATCACCGCGTCGAAATCGGCCGCCGCCTTGTCCCAGGGGCCGGTGACGGGGGTGGATCGCCACACCGCCGCGTTGTTGACCAGGATGTCGATCCCGTCAAAGCGCCCCGCGGCGTCGGCGACGAAGGCCTCGCAGGCCGCCCGGCTGGCGATATCGAAAGCCCGGCTGAACACTCCCGCGCCGCCCGCGGCGATCGCCTTTCCGACCGTGTCGACGTCCTCGCGGATGTCGCAGATCGCCACATTGGCCCCCTCAACGGCGAGGCCTTCGGCGAAGGCCCGCCCCAGCCCCCGGGCGGCTCCGGTGACGATGGCGGTTCTGCCGGTGAGATAGGCCATGACGGGCGTCCCTAGATGGCGGCCGCCGCCGGTTTGGCGGCGGGGATGGGCTTGAGCTCGATCTCGAATCCGACCCAGACGCCGAGGTTCTCGCCGGTGCGGCCGGCCGCGCCTTCGTCGATCATCTGGATGGCCAGATCGCAGACCGCCGTCGGCTTCATCCAGGTGGCGACATCGGCCTTGGACGGCGCGTTGTTGTGGAACCCGCGCAGCATGTGGGAGTCGGTGGCACCCATCGAGAAGCTGTTCACGCGGATGTTGTGCGGGGCGAGGGCTTGGCCCAGGTCAGGGTGAGCGCCAGCACACCCCACTTCGAGGTGTCGTAGAGGTCCATTGTCGAACCCCCGGCCGTGGGCCGCCCGGGGTGGGTGTCGACGTGATCGGTGGCGATGTTGATGATGTGGCCGCCGCCGGCGGCGATCATGGCGGGAATGACCGCCCGCCCGAACAGGTACACGCCTCTTAGGTTCACGCCGATCAGGGCATCGTAGTCGGCCAGCGACTTGTCGAGATCGTCCTTGGGGCCGCCACCGCGCCAGATGCCGGCGTTGGCGATCAGGATGTCGATGCGGCCGAACTCGGCGAGCGAGTCGTCGACGACGCGCTGGACATCGGACGGCGAGGACACGTCCGCGACGCAGCCGGGGGCGCCGACCCCAGGCCGCTGGAGGTCCTTGGCGACCTGTTCCACCTCTGGGCGGATGTCGCACAGGACGGCGTGGCGCCCGGAGCGGGGCACCGCCTCGGCGTAACCCCGTCCCAGGCCCACGGCCGCGCCGGTGACGAGGGCGACCTGACCGTCCAGTCGAGCCATCTGAAGCACCTCCGGCCGCGCCGTGCGCGGTTGATCTCTTCAGTCTTAATTATAGAACGTGTTACGCCTGATTTGGCAAGAGCGACTACAGGTCGGGCACCCTCAAGGCGTTCACCGCCGCCCGCGTGGCGTCCTTGTCGACAAACCAGTCGGCGTTGATCCGGAGGAACGGGGCGTTGTCGGGCGACAGCGCCTTCTCCTCGTAGATCGCCGCCACTGGGCAGGCTTCCACGCAAACCGAGCAGTTTATGCATTCATTGGGATGAATATAGCACATTCGGTCGCCAGATTCGACGTAGATGCAGTCGACCGGACAGACTGCCACACACGATTGGTCTTTTACATCAATGCACGCGCTGCTGATGACGTAGGTCATAAGGTCATCCTTGTTCTGGCGTTCAATTGACGATGCGGTAGGCTTGACCGATATCGATGGACGGTTCCCGGCGGCGTGGACTCGCGATAGCCTGATCGTCGGGTCGCGTCCGCAGGCGTCGGCCGGGGTCCGGCGACGGCCGGCCGGAAGATGGCAAGACGACCCAAATGGCAAACCCCAAAGTATAATACTGAAACGTGTTGCCAATTTTAGGACCCCGGACGGCATTGTCAAGGCCGGGGAGCGGCTGTTAGACTCTACGTTGAAGGGGCGATGCGGACGCGGCAAATCGTCCGGTCGAGACGATTTCCAGGTGAGAGGCGAACAGACGATGACCGCCGGAGTCGAAACCGATGTCGCCATCATCGGAGCGGGTCCGATCGGCCTGTTCTCCGTGTTCGAACTGGGCCTGCTCGATCTGACCGCCCACGTCATCGACATCCTCGATCGACCCGGCGGGCAATGCACGGAACCCTATCCAGAGAAGCCGATCTACGACATTGCGGGCCTGCCGATGGTGACGGGGCAGGGGCTGACCGACGCTTCGTGCCCAAGCGCCCGCCCATCGCCGGTATCGAGGCGTTCGAGCACCGGTCCGTTCACTACGCGGTCCGCCGGATGGAGGACTTCCGCGACAAGGACATCATCATCGCCGGCGGTGGCGACAGCGCGATGGACTGGACCCTCAATCTGGCGCCCCTCGCCCGAAGCCTGACGCTGGTGCACCACCGCGCCGGTATCGAGCACATCGTTAGTGGCAGCGACGGCTGGACCATGATTGAGGCGTTGCGCAACGCTGGCCTGTCAGGCGCGCCGGAGTGAGCCTTCATCCGCCGCCGGTCACATACAGGCACTGGCCGGTGATCCAGCTCGCGGCGGGCGACGCCAGGAACACCGCCGCCGCGCCGATATCCGCCGGCGTCCCGTAGCGCTTCAGTGGGATGGCGAGGCTGGTCAGGAACGCCTCGGCCCGCGCCTCGTCCAGGCGGATCGACTCGTCGAAGTTCTGGGTCCGGATCGGTCCGGGCGCGATGGCGTTGACGCGGATGGCGGGCGCCGTCTCGAGCGCCAGGGTCCGGGTCAGGCTGTTCACCGCGGCCTTGGCCGCCGCATAGGGGCCGTTCTTCACGTGACCGCCGAAGGCCGCGCGCGAAGAGGTGTTGATGATGGCGCCGCCCGCCGTCATGCGTTTGGCGGCGGCCACCGCGCCGGCCCACACCGCCTTGAGGTTGAGATCCATCTGAGCGTCCCACCGATCGTCGGGCGTTCGGATGAGGTACCGGGGCGTGGCGTCGGGCAGGCCGCCGGCGTTGTTCACCCATACGGTCAGGGCGCCGAAGTCGGCCACGACGGTGTCTGCCAGCTGGTCGAGTTCGCCAGTGACGGTGACGTCCACCACATAAGCGCCGGCCCGGCGACCCAGGGCGCAGATTTCGGCGGCCACCGCTTCCACATCCTCTCTCGACCGGGCGGCGATCGCCACGTCGGCGCCGGCCTCCGCCAGGCTGAGGGCGATGCCCCGGCCGATCCCTTTGCCGCCCCCCGTGACCACCGCGGTTTGGCCGTCCAGCCTGAAGAGATCGAGCACCGACATGCGGCGTTCCTCCGTCGCGTCCGCGCCCGCCGCGGCCGTCATTTCGGATCACGTTAGGGTTTTTGTCGGGCGGCGCCAATCGGGGCCGCGCCGGACGGCGCCCATGCCCCTGCGAGCCGCACCGTGCGCGGACGATCGGCCGCACCGCGAATTCTCGCAACATCCTCTCGCGCAAACGCGGCGCACGTTTCATAATGCACGCCATGGATCCCAGATCATCCGCACGGACCGCTCCCCCCGAGGACGAGTCGCAAACGAACGACGCTGGCGACCCGGTCTCGCGGGGCGATGGCGCACGCCTAAAGCGTGGCCGCTACATATCCGATCCGATCCTGGAACGCCGGCGACGGATGCTCGAGGTGGCCAAGGCGATGATCGCCGAAGAGGGGCACGAAGGCTTCACCGTCCGTGAACTCGGGCGGCGGGCGAAGGTTTCGGTGACGACGATCTACGCGACCTATGGCGACAAGGAAGGTCTGATCGCCGCGGCGATCCAGGACTATTACGACCGCCTGCCGGTGGCCAACATGCCGGCGACCACGACCTTGACCGGCGTTCTGAAATCCGTGGACCGGGTCAAGGACGTCATTCTCGCCAACAAGCCCTACGCCCGGCAGTATGTCTCCCTGTTCTTCTCCAGCACGGTCGATCCCCGAATCTACAAGGCGATTCTCAACACGGCCACCGCTTCCGCCGGGCAGCGGCAGTGGTTTCAGAAGGCGATCCGCGACGACGACGTCGTGCCCGGCCTGACCGCCGACTACATCATGCGCCTGCTGGCCAATCACCGCCTGATGGTCCTGCTGGACTGGACGCAGGGGCGAATCGCCGACGAAGACTTGGTCACCGCCACCAAACGGTCGTTCCTGGTGATGGCCCGGGGCGTCACGCGCGGCCCGACCCAGGCCCGCGTCGATGCGGAGCTCAAGAAGCTCCTGAGGGCCTCCGCCACCTGATCGCGGTGTTGAACCCTGTAACGCGTTGCGTTTTGTGCGCGCCCGTGATTGTCTCCTGACAAGAACGGTCGGCCTCGGATCCGACCGTGGACAAGGAGCGCGCCATGAGCCGAATTCGGAAGCTGGCTGTCGATGACTGGGCCCCCGAACTGCGCGCCCTGACGGCGGCCGACGAGGGCACTCCCCTGGAACAGGGACTGATGCGAATGATGGCCCACACCCCCGCCATGGCCAAGGGGATGATCGCTTTCAGCGGCGCCTTGTTCAAGAACCGCACCCTGCCGCGCCGTCTCGTGGAGTTGGTCCGCCTGCGCGTGGCCTTCCACAACCAGTGCCGCAGCTGCATGGCCATCCGCTACAGGTCGGCCGTCGAGGACGGCATGACCGAGGGCATGGTCTGCTCCCTGGAGCGTCCGCAAGAGGCGTCCAATCTCACCGACCCCGAGAAGGCTGCCCTGCGCTACGCCGAACTGTCCTGCGTCGATCATCTGGCCATCAGCGACGCCACCTTCGACGATCTGCGCGGCCATTTCAGCGAGGCCCAGATTGTCGAACTGGGGCTGTTCGTCGCCTTCTTCATCGGCTTCGGGTGCCTCGGGGCCGCGTGGGACACGATCGAGGAATTGCCGGAAGCCTTTCAGAGCAAGACGTCGCCCGTCGTCGCCCCCTGGGGGCAAGAGGCCATCCTCGTTCGGGGATAACGTTCGCCGGCCGGGCATGCGCTCGGCGCGGCCGAAGACGCAAGGGAGGCATCCATGCCCACAACCACGACAACCCTGACCCGTCCGGTCGATCCAAGGGAATTCGACGCCGTCGATTTTCAGCGCGACCCGTTTCCGCTGTACCGCCGTCTGCGTGACGACCATCCGGTGTTCCACGACCGTTTCCATAACCGCTGGATCCTCAGCCGCTACAAGGACATCGAGGCGGCCTTCCAGGACAGCCAGAGCTTCGACCGCGCCGTCTACGACCCCAACGGACCCTATGAGTTCGGCCGACGACACATCTTCGGGCCAAACATCCTCGAATACGGCAACAGTCCGCAGCACCGATGGATGCGCAACGTGGTGGCGGGGCAATTCGTCGGCGAGCGTCTGGACGCCTTTCTGCCTATCATCGACATGATCGCCCGCGAAGTCATCGCCACCTTCGAGGGCGACGGCGAGATCGAGCTCGTCAGCCAGTTCTCCAGCCAGTTCCCCATCCGGGTGATCTCGAACATGCTCGGCCTGCCGCGCGAGGACGAGGCGATGTTCGTGGGCTGGTATCAGGCGCTGATCGCCGGTCTCGGCTTCGGTGGCGAACACCTGGCGCGCGGCCTGAAGGCGCGCAATGAGATGTGGGACTACATCGAGCCGCTGATCGAGCAGCGCCAGCGGGCGCCCGGAGACGACCTGCTGTCGCGCATCGCCGTGGCCGAACTCGACGGCAAGCGGTTGGAGACCATCGAGATCAAAGGCTTCGTCGCCCTGCTGCTCGCCGCCGGCGGAGACACCACCGACAAGGCGATCGCCAACATGTGGTATCATATGCTTTACACCCGGCCGGACGTGTTCCCCCAAGTGCTCGCCGAGCCCGAGCTGTGGAGCAACGTCTTCACCGAGATGATGCGTTACGACGCGGTGGTTCACGCTCAGTTCCGGCAGGCGACGCGCGAGATTTCCCTCCACGGCGAAGTCATTCCCATGGGGGCCGGCGTCATCCTCTATCTCGGGGCCGGTAATCGCGACGAGCGGGTGTTCAAGGATCCGGATGTCTTCGACATTCACCGCGAGGACCTGCACATGGGCCGCGAGAACCGCTCGGGCAAGTACAAGGACGGCAAGCCTGGCCACCTGGGTTTCGGGATGGGGCCGCATTTCTGCATGGGCTATGCCATGGCCCGACAGGAAGCATCGATCGCCTGTGGCCACCTGGCCCACGCCCTGCGAAACGCGAGGCCAAAATTCGCCGTCCCTCCGGGGATCACCTCGCCGTCGATCGATTCTGGTGGGTTCCGCTCGCCGAACGCGCTGTGGATCACCTTCGATCCCGCGTGAACGCCATGAACGAGCCCATCCGCACCCTGAGGGTTGACTTCGATAAATGCACCAAGGCCGGGGAGTGCTACTACAGCCACCCCGACCTGTTCCTGATGACCGAGAGCGGTTACCCCGCGATCAAGGTGCGCCGGCCCGCCGGCGCGGCGCGGATCCGCGAGGCTCGGGAGGCGGTCGAGGTCTGTCCGAGCGGCGCCATCACTATTGACGAAGCCTGAACGCGCGCGCTCCCCAATGGGAGCGCGTGTCGCCAGGGCTTACCTCAGGGGGTCGGTGACGCCGTCCCAGGTGTCGTGGGCTTCTTTCCAGCGCTTGAAAACAGCGCGGATGTCGGCGTTGTCGCCGTGGATCTCCACGAAGCAGCCGATCTGCTTGACGGCGTTGAGGTAGACCACGTCGGCCACGGCCCACATCTCCACTGCCAGATCCAGGCCCTGGGCGCGGAAG
>JAYVYH010000186.1:0-1621 GCA_043784385.1 Caulobacteraceae bacterium
CCCGGCGAGACCAGACCGTATCTGGCGCGGATCGCGTCCCATTCCGCCGCCGCCTTGGGCAGTTCCTCGGCGAAGCCCAGCGGCGCGTCGGGGCCGACCTCCATGCCCAGCGCCTCGGCGATCGTCGGCCACTGGTCGCGCAGCGAGAACAGCTCGCCGTTGGTGACATTGAAAGTCTGATTGCGCGCCGCCGGCGCGTCTTCCGCCCAATCGAAGGCCTGGGCCATCAGATCGGTGTCGGTCGCCTCCAGGATCGAGCCAATCCCGCCCGGATAGAATAGCGGCTGGCCTCGCGCCTTGAGCAAGGCCGCATAGACGCCGATGGCCGCGATCAGGTTCATCGCCCCGCCAACCGCCATGCCGATCACCAGCGCCGGGCGGATGGTGGTCCAACCCCATGGCCGGCCCACCTGTTTGGCCTTCAAGTAATCTTCCTGTTCCCAGTAGAAGTTGGGTACGTCGCGCCGCTCGTCGCGATCCTCCCGCGCGCCCAGCCGCATACGGCCGACATGCACGCCATAGGCCTTGGGACCCTGCAGCAAGACGATATTGCGCAAGGTCGGCGAAGCGCGGTCGATCGGCTCGACCAGGTTGCGCAGCATCTCGCCGTTGCGCCGGATGTGCTCCCGCTTGAGCCAGCCGGCGACCAGATCCGGCTCCTCATGCAGGGCGGCGAACACCACCTGGGTCACGTCGGTCAGGCCGCCTAGCGCCTGGGCGCAGGCGTCCCGGTCGGCGAGATCGAGGGGGACGAAATCGGCGCCGTAGGTCTCCATCGGCCGGCGGCGCGAAACCGCGGTGGTCCGCACCCCCGACCTGGCAAAATGCTCCATGGCCGCGCGACCGACCAGGCCCGTGGCTCCCGCGATGAGGACGTGTTTTTCCATGGGAATGGAGATGATAGGTTTTTTGGGGGGGCGCCAGCCCTGGTGATGAGGTTGGGTTCTTCACGGTGTCAAAGCCGTTTGGCGCAGCTCAGGCCTCCTCAGTCCGGCGCCCCAACTTCCAGCGTGATCCAACGGCGCGGCCACCGCCAGCCCAACGGGCGGACCTCGCCGGCCTTGAGCGCCAGGGCTTTCGTGGTATTGGCCGTCAGCTCGCTGACCATATGAACGGGCTCCAGGCCGCCGACCGGGCGGGTGGCTATCCTGCCGATCAGCATGGCCCGGTCGATCGCGGTCCACTCGGCCTTAGCGCGGTCTTCGTGACCGACGGCGAAGAAGTGGCGCAAGGGCGCGGGCTCGCTGGCCACCTCTACCATCACCCCGATCAGCCACCCGCTCGCCATGACCGAAGCCTCTATCATAGTCACGGCGCATGATCAGCCTGCCGGTCGTGCTCAGGTCGAACACCGGCGCCCGGTTGTAGACTTCAATGGACACCGACATTCGGCAACCTACCCTCTACCTTCCCCATTCCGGGCCCTGCTTCTTCATGGACGACCCGGCCGGGGTCTGGTCGGGGATGCGGGGGTATGGCATCCGCGTTTTACCCCGCCGTCCGGGCAGTTCGACGGCTGGCCGACCGAAACCCTGGCCTCTGAAGGCAAGGCCCGCGGCGCCGGGCTGTTGCATTGGGAGGAGGCCCCCGCCGCGCGGCTCTCCCACCCCGAGGCGGAGCA
>JAYVYH010000187.1:0-13875 GCA_043784385.1 Caulobacteraceae bacterium
TCAGGCCGCAAGGCTCGAACCGCGAGGGGATCAGCAGGGCGTCAGCGCCCGCCTGGATCTGGTGCGCCAAGGTTTCGTCATAGCCGAACACGCAGCCGATCCGGCCCGGATGGGCGGCCGCGGCCGCTGCGAAGCCGGCCCGCAAGTGCTCGTCGCCCGATCCCAGCAACGCCAGCCGCCCGCCCTCCGCCATCAGCGTCGGCAGAGCCTCCAGCAGCAGGTCCAACCCCTTCTGCCAGCTGAGGCGGCTGACCACCCCGAACACCGGCGCGTCGTCGCCGCCGTCCAGCCCGAACCGATCGCGCAACGCCGCCCGGTTCAGGGCTCGCCCGGACAGATCCTCGGCCGAATAGGGCGCCGCGATCAGCGGATCGCTGGCCGGGTCCCAGATCGCTGGATCGATACCGTTGATTACGCCGGTCAGGCGGTCGCTCCGCCAGCGCAGCAGGCCGTCCAGACCCATGCCGTGCTCCGGGGTGCGGATCTCGGCCGCATAGGTCGGCGACACCGTCGTGATTCGGTCGGAGAGCGAGAGGCCGGCCTTCAGGAAGCCGATGTCGCCATAGTATTCGACACCCTCCCGGCTAAACGCTTCCAACGGCAGGCCCAGGGAACCCAACAGGCTGGCGGGAAACTGCCCCTGAAACGCCAGGTTGTGGACGGTCATCACCGTGCCCGCCCGAGGGCGGCTGTCATAGCGCATGTAGGCGGCGGTCAGGCCGGCCTGCCAGTCGTGGGCGTGGACGATGGCCGGCCTATAGGCGGGCGCCAGGCCCAGGCCGATGTCGGCGCCGACCCGGGCCAGGGCGGCGAACCGCCGGGGGTTGTCCGGCCAATCGCGACCCGCCTCGTCGGCATAGGGGCCGCCGCCCCGGTCGAACAGGTGCGGAGCGTCCAGAACGAACAGGTCTAACTCGCCGACCTGCGCGCTTATCAGCCGGGCAGGACCGCCGAACAGGTCCGCATAGGTGTGGGCGGGGCTGGTCGCCTTCAGTTGGCGCATCACCGCCGGGTAGCCCGGGATCAGGGTCCGGATCGCGAAGCCGTTGGCCTTCAGCGCCGCCGGCAGCGCGCCGGTGACATCAGCCAAGCCGCCGGTCTTGATCAAGGGGTAGATCTCAGCCGCGACGGCCAGAACCTTGGCGGCCTTCATGCGCCCAGCTTGTCGATCATCTTCTGGGTGATCAGGCAGACCCCGCCCTCGGACCGTCGGAACCGCTCGGCGTCCAGCACCGGATTGTCCCCGACCACCAGGCCTTCGGGAATCTTCACACCCCGGTCGATGATCACATTGCGCAGGCGGGCCGAGCGGCCGATCACCACGTCGGGCAGCACCACCGCCAGTTCCACGGTGCTGTAGGAATTGGCCCGCACGCCGCTGAACAGCAGCGAGCGCCAGACACGACTGCCAGACACCACGCAGCCACCGGCCACCAGCGACGCGGTCGCCGATCCCCGCCGCCCTGGATAGTCGTGCACGAACTTGGCCGGGGCGTTCATCTCGCTGTAGGTCCAGATCGGCCAGGCGCGGTCATACAGGTCCAGGTCTGGCACCACCTCCGTCAGGTCGATATTGGCGGCGAAATAGCTGTCGATCGTGCCCACATCGCGCCAATAAGCCGGGGCCGCTGGCGTCGGACGGATACACGAGCGGCTGAACGGATGGGAGACGGCGCCGCCCTGCGCCACTAGACGCGGAATGATGTCCTTGCCGAAATCGTGGCTCGACTCTGGGTCGGCCGCGTCGCGCCGCAACTCATCTGCGAGAAAATCGGTGTCGAACACATAGATGCCCATGCTGGCCAGGCTCATGGTCGGGTTGCCGGGCATGGCCGGCGGATCGGCCGGCTTTTCCAGGAATTCCACGATACGATCGCTGGCGTTGACGCTCATCACCCCGAACCCCGAGGCCTGGGCGATGGGAACCTCGATACAGGCGACGGTGACGGCCGCCTTCTGCTCGACGTGCTGGCGCAGCATCGGCTCGAAGTCCATCTTGTAGATATGGTCGCCGGCCATCACCACGGTGAAGCGGGCCTGATAGTCCTGGATGATGTCCAGGTTCTGATACACGGCGTCGGCCGTGCCCAGGTACCAGCTGTCCTCGGACACCCGCTGGCTGGCCGGCAAAATGTCGAAAGTCTCGTTTCGCTCGGGACGGAAGAAGTTCCAGCCGCGCTGCATGTGGCGGATCAGACTGTGGGCTTTGTATTGCGTGGCCACGGCGATCCGCCGGATGCCCGAATTGAGGGCGTTGGAGAGCGCAAAGTCGATGATCCGGAATTTGCCGCCGAAGTAGACCGCCGGCTTGGCGCGCACATCGGTCAGCTCCATCAGCCGACTGCCCCGGCCGCCGGCCAGCACATAGGCCATGGCCTGTCGGGAAAGAGGCGCGTTGGTGGTTGGCGTGGCCATGCTCGATTCTGCTCCCACCGGGCTTTTAACCTATCCCGATTGGGGGTCGGGCTGGAACTGGAAATAGACGGCGCCGAGCGGCGGAACGGTCAATTCGGCCGACGCGGGATAGCCATGCGAGGGCCGGGACGTCGCCCGCACCCCGCCGAGGTTGCCCACGCCCGATCCGCCATAGTCCACGGCGTCGGAATTGAAGATCTCTCGCCACCAGCCGGCCTCGGGCAGCCCGATCCGATAGGCGCTCCTGGGTTCGGGCGTGAAATTGCACACCACCGCCACCGGCTGATCACCCTCCGCCCCGACCCGCAGCCACGCGACGACCGACTGGACCTTGTCATCGACGACGATCCAGCGGAAGCCCTCGGCGTCGCCGTCGCGCCGATACAACGCCGGTGTGGCGCGATAGAGTCGGTTGAGGTCACCCACCGCCGCTTGCAGACCCTGGTTCAGGGGCGATCCGAGCAGGTCCCAGTCCAGCTGACCGGCGAAATCCCACTCCCGCCGCTGGCCGAACTCCTGGCCCATGAACAGCAGCTTCTTGCCCGGATAGCCCCACATGAACCCGTAGTAGGCCCGGACCGCCGCGAACTGCCGCCACTCATCACCGGGCATCCGGCTGAGGATGGTGCCTTTCTCGTGCACCACTTCGTCGTGCGACAACGGCAGGATGAAGTTCTCCGTAAACGCGTAGATCAAGCCGAAAGTCAGCTTGTCGTGATGATGGGGCCGGAAGATTGGGTCGCCTGACATGTAGTCCAACGTGTCGTTCATCCAGCCCAGGTTCCATTTGAAGTCGAACCCCAGCCCGCCGGCCGTCACCGGCGCGGTCACGCCGGGCCAGGTGGTGGAGTCTTCGGCAAGGGTGACGCCGCCCACCTCCGGGGCGTGGACCAGGACGTTGAGCTGTTTGAGGAACGCCTCGGCCTCGCGGTTTTCCGGTCCGCCCTGGGCGTTGGGCAGCCACTGGCCGTCCGGGCGCGAGAAGTCGAAGTTCAGCATCGACGCCACTGCATCGACGCGCAGGCCGTCAATGTGGAACACCTCCAGCCAGTAGAGCGCGTTGGCCAGCAACATATTGACCACCTCGCGGCGCCCGAAGTCATAGACCGCGGTGTTCCAGTCCGGCTGGAAACCCCGGCGCGGGTCGGCGTATTCATAGAGGGCGGTCCCGTCGAAATGGGCCAGGCCGTGGCGGTCGACCGGAAAATGCGCCGGGACCCAGTCCATGATCACCTTCAGCCCCGCCCGGTGCGCGGCGTCGATCAGCCGGGCGAAGGCGGCTGGCGCCCCGAACCGGCTGGTGGGGGCAAACAGGCCGATGGGCTGATAGCCCCAGGAATCGTCGAGCGGATGCTCGCTGACCGGCATCAGCTCCAGATGGGTGAACCCCAGGTCGGCTACATAGGGAATCAGTGCATCGGCGATCTGATCGTAGGTCAGGAATCCACCGTCCGGGGTCCGCCGCCAGGAGCCAAGGTGGACCTCATAGACCGATATGGGTGCTCGCCGGATGTCCCTGCCCAGGTGCGCCGCCAGAGCCGCCTGGTCGGGCCAGACAAAGTCGTCCACTCGCGCCACCACCGAGGCGGTCGATGGGCGAAGTTCGGCGGCGAAACCGAACGGGTCGGCCTTCAACGGCAGCAGTTCGCCACCCGGCCCGACGATCTCGTACTTATAGATAGTCCCTTCCAGAAGCCCGGGCGCGAAGATCTCCCAAAGGCCGCTGTCCACCCGCTTGCGCATCGGGTTTCGCCGCCCGTCCCAGGCGTTGAAATCGCCCACCACCGAGACACGCTCCGCGTTCGGCGCCCAGACTGCGAAATGCACCCCCGCCACGCCCTGATGGACCAACAAATGGGCGCCCAGCTTCTCCCACAGCCGCCGATGTCGGCCTTCAACGAACAGGTGGTCGTCCATGGATCCCAACACTGGGCTGAAACGAAAGGGGTCGTCGAAAATCCAGGCCCCGCCAGCGTTTGACGCGAACAACCGGTAGGCGTCGGTCGGCCCTGCGCTGGCCGCAAGGCCCTCGAACAGGCCTTCCGGGTGGCGACGCTCCAGGGTGGTCGCCCAGCGTCCATCGCCGCTTCGCGCGTCGACGGTCTCAGCCCCGGGTACCAGGACGCGGACCACCACGCCCGCCGGATCGGCGTGGGGACCCAGCACAGCGAACGGGTCGCCATGCTGGCCACGAACGAGGGCGGCGACCTCATCAGTATTGAGGCGCCAGTCGACCGAAGGGTTTGATGTCAAGTCTAATACACCGGGACGTTCCAGATCTCCCGTGCATACTCCCTTATTGTCCGGTCCGACGAGAACCATCCCATGTGCGCGGTGTTGAGGATCGCCGATCGGCGCCACGCCTTCTGGTCCTTCCAGCGGTCCGCCACCCGGGCCTGCGCCGCCGCATAGGCCTCGAAGTCCGACAGCACCAGAAAGTGGTCGTGGTCGAACAGGCTCTCCACCAAATCGCGGTAAAGATCCGGTTCCGACGGCGAGAATACGCCGGACGCCACCTGTTCCAGCACCTGGCTGAGCATCGGCGAGGCGGCAACCAGATCGCGCGCTCCCACGCCCTCGCGACGTTTAATCTCCACCTGATCAGCTGTCATGCCGAAGATGAAGATGTTGTCGTCGCCGACCTGCTCCTTGATCTCCACATTGGCCCCGTCGAGGGTGCCGATGGTCAGGGCGCCGTTCAGGGCCAGCTTCATGTTGCCGGTGCCCGACGCCTCCATGCCTGCGGTGGAAATCTGTTCCGACAGGTCCGAAGCCGGGATGATCGCCTCGGCCAACGACACGTTATAGTTAGGCAGGAACACCACCTTCAGCTTGCCGTTCAGGGTCGGGTCGCTGTTGATCACCTGCGCCACATCGTTGATCAGCTTGATGATCAGCTTGGCGCGGTGATAGCTGGCGGCCGCCTTGCCGGCGAAAATCTTCACCCGGGGGGGCCAGCTGCGCGTCGGCTGCGCACGCATCGCATCATAGAGGGCGATGGTCTCAAGGATGTTCAATAGCTGGCGCTTGTATTCGTGGATACGTTTGATCTGGGTGTCGAACAGGGCGTCGGGATTGACGCGGATATGCAGCCGCTCTGCGATCAGCCGCGACAAAGCCACCTTGTGGTCTTTGCGGATCGCCGCGAACCGGTCCTGGACGCCGGTATCGTCGGCATAGGCGGCGAAATCAGCCAGGGCCATCGGATCGTCCAGAACCTTGCCGCCCACGGTCTCGGCCAGCAGGCGGGTCAGGCCGGGATTGGCCTCCATCAGCCAGCGGCGGAAGGTGATGCCATTGGTCTTGTTGACGATCCGGTCGGGATAGAGCCGGTTGAAAGTGGAAAACACCGTCTGGCGCATCAGTTCGGTGTGCAGGGCCGAGACACCATTGACCTTGTGGGCGCCCACGAAACTGAGCCACCCCATGCGCACCTTGCGTCCGGCCTGTTCGTCGATCAGCGACACCTCGCCGACCTCGTTCTCCTCGATCTTGCCTGCCGCGCGCAGGCGGTCGAGGTGCAGGGCATTGATCATATAGATGATCTGCATGTGGCGCGGCAGCAGCCGCTCCATCAGCGGTACGCCCCAGTGCTCCAGGGCCTCGGGCAGCAGGGTGTGGTTGGTGTAGGAGAAGGTCGCCTGGGTGATCGTCCAGGCTTCCTCCCACTCCAGCCCATGCACATCGACTAACAGCCGCATCAGCTCCGGTATGGCGATGGCCGGATGCGTGTCGTTCAACTGGATGGCCACGTGCTCGTTCAGGCCGCGCACGTCACCGTCATGCTGTTCCATGTGCCGCCGGATGATGTCCTGCAAAGCGGCCGAGGAGAAGAAATACTCTTGTCGAAGCCGAAGTTCCTCGCCGGCCGGGGTCTCGTCGCTGGGATACAGCACCTGGGAGATCGATTGCGCCCGCGCCTGCGAGGCCAGCGCCCCAAGGTGGTCGCCGCGATTGAACGCCTCCAGCCCCAGCGGGTCCGGCGCGCGGGCCGACCACAGCCGCAGGGTGTTGACGTGCTTGCCGCGCCAGCCGACCACCGGCGTGTCATACGCCAGGGCCTCCACGGTTTCGGCGGGGCGCCAGTGGTAACCTCCCGCGCCGGGCCCCTGTTGGACCAACTCCACATGGCCGCCGAAGCCGATGTGGAACAGCACCTCGGGACGCTCGAACTCCCACGGATTGCCCGACGCCAGCCAGTTCTCCGGGGCTTCCATCTGCCGGCCGTCCTTGATATATTGGCGGAATAGGCCGTGGTCATAGCGGATGCCATAGCCATGGGCCGCTACCGACAGGCTGGCCATGCTCTCCATGAAACAGGCCGCCAGCCGTCCCAGCCCGCCATTGCCCAGCGCCGCGTCTGGCTCGATCACCCGCAGCCGCTCCAGATCGACGCCCAGTTCGGCCAGGGCCGCGCGCATGGTCTCGGTCAGGCCGAGATTGTTGAGCGAGTCGCCCAGCAGCCGCCCGATCAGGAACTCCATCGACAGGTAGTAGACCCGCTTGCGCTTCTGTTCGTAGATCGCCCGCGTGCTGGGGAACCAGCGATCGACGATCCGGTCGCGCACGGTCAGGGCGGTGGCGACGAACCAGTCGTGATTGCTGGCCACGATCGGGTCCTTGCCCACCGCATAGGTCAGTTTGGCCACCAGCGCCCGGCGCACGGCGACGACCTCCGCCTCCTCCGCGGGCAGGGCGATGCGGGTCTTCGGGCTGGACGTCGGGGGCGGAGTCATGGCGCGAAGCTAAGACCCTGGGATCGCCGCCGTCCACCGTTGAGAGCCATGCGCGTCGCTCAATCGGTTGGCGCCTAGAAAATCATCGCGTCGCCTGAGTCAGGCCGCCTGGGCCTTGATGAGCGCACGCATCAGGTTCGGTGTCGACCACGTCGCGACGCCCGCTCCGGCGAAATTCCGGTCGGTGGTCCAGATATCGGCGTCGGCCTCCCAGGCCAGTGCCAGCACATGGGCGTCGCGGGTGGAGCCGTTGCGGCTGGCGACCGCTTCGCGCAGGCACAGCTCTCCGGCAGGGAGATGATGGGCGATCCTGGATACGGGAACGACGGTAAAGGTGCTGGTCAGCGCGGTCAGCTTTTCGAGCAGGTCAGGTCGCCCCATGCCGAGCTCCAGGCGTCCCGCCGCCTCCTCCAGAACCCGATCAGTGGTGACTAGCGAAGTGTCTTCGCCAGCCTCCATGAGGGCGCCGGCTCCGCGTCCGATTACGGCAGCGATCAGGATCGCGGCATCGACCACGAGGGTTTTAGATGGTGCGAGCATGAACTTACGGTTTCGCCGTCCGCAGGGCGTTCACTGCTTCGATGGACCAGTTTGTGGGATCTATGCCTTGCGCTATCAGAAAGGCGTCGTCCTCCTTTGGGTCGCGCGTCTTGGCCAGTTCGTCGATCTCGGCGAGGACCTTGGTCAGCTTTTCAAGGTCGGGCTTTTTCAACGGTGTCAGGAACGCCACCGTGCGATTGCCCGACTTGATCGCTTTCATGCCGGGGAGGGCGTTGATCGTCTCCGCGGATATTTTCTGCAGGTCTCGCATGCTGACACGCAAGTCTTTCCCGATGCGCTGACAGCCGTCGCCGACCATGATAGCGGACAGGCCCGTTTTGTTCAGGAGCCGACGCGATGATCGATGGACCCAGAATCCCGCCGGCTTCTGGCGCCCCGGCGAAATCGCTGGTGATCCTGCTGCACGGCTATGGCTCCAACGGCGACGACCTGATTGGCTTGGCGCCCCATTGGCGGCCGGCCTTGCCCCACACCGCTTTTGTCTCTCCCAACGCCCCGGAAATCTGTCCGGGCGCGCCGGGCGGTTATCAGTGGTGGGGAATCGCCAGCCTGGATCGGAACGCCCGCGCGGCCGGGGCGGCCCGCGCCGCGCCGGCGCTGAACGAATTCATCGACGCCGAACTGGCCAGCCACGGCTTGACCGAGACTAGCCTGGCGCTGGTCGGCTTCAGTCAGGGAACCATGATGGCCCTGCACGTTGGCCCCGGTCGCGCCACGTCGATGGCCGGGATCGTCGGCTACTCGGGCATGGTCGCCGACGAGGCGGCCCTCGCCGCGGCGCCTGGACGTCCACCGATCTTGCTGGTCCACGGCGACGCCGACCCGATGATCCCGGTGACCGCGTTCCACAACGCTGAAACGGTCCTGGCCGGGGCTGGATTCGCGGTGCAAAGCCACGTTTCGCCCGGGCTGGGCCACAGCATCGACATGGCCGGCCTTCAGCTGGGCGGCGCGTTCCTGTCGCGGGTCTTGGGGTAAAGGGCTAGGTTGACAGCACGGCGCCGACCTTGATCGGGCATTCCGTACGAGTTTTCGCCAAGCCGGCTGAGCCGGGCTTGCCAACCGCAATCTAATCATCTTAGCCGGCATCGGCCGCCTATTCCAGCACCCACACCCCGTTCGCCGCCAGTTCGTCACGCATGGCGTCTGGCGCGAGGTCCAGCGGCCAGGGCGCAGACGCCGGCGTGGGGGGACGTAATCTGCCGGCTGAGGTCGACGATGCGCCATACGCCATCATGAAGGCGCACCCGCAGGCGAAATCCTGGCAGGGCCCCCGCCTTGGCGACATCGTCCGGCAAGTCGAACACGGGGTTCACGGTGCTCCGTCCGCGTTTTTCAATCGCCATGCTCAAGGCATTGATTGGTTAGCCGAGCCTCAAACAATACATGTCTTGGCGGCATGGAGCGACAACGGAGCGCGCTAATCACCGCCTTGACATTTTCGGCAAAATATTGCAGAAAGCGATATCAATAAGTCTTTTTGGTTTTTGTTTTCCCGATCCGCCTGTCCCAATCGGCTGATCTAACCGCCGAAAGCCCCAAGTCTATTTTTGAAACCATTCAAAAACAATATCTAGAGAAGATTTCCTGTTGCCAATCCGCTGCCCAAACGGTGCCGGCTTGCGGCCAGGATGTTGCCATAGGCAGCCAATTTGTGGCTAAAAGGCTACCCTTTAGCGGCCGGGAAGCTGCCAGCAGGTTGCCAAAAGTTGCCTATCGCAAATCGCGACAGCCGCCCCTGCTAGATCGGCTCCGCCGCGATCCGCTTGTCAAGATAGGCCCCGACCCGGGTCTCCACTTCGAACAGGTTCTCAGTCCAGAAATGTCCGCCGCCTTCGACCAGTTCGCTGTCGATCACGATGCCCTTCTGGGTGCGCAGCTTGGCCACCACCTTGTCGACGTCGGCGTGGGGCACCACGGTGTCGGCCGAGCCGTGCAGGAACAGGCCGGAAGCCGGGCAGGGGGCCAGGAAGCTGAAGTCGTACATGTTGGTCGGCGGCGAGACCGAGATGAAGCCGTCGGTCTCGGGCCGGCGCATCAGCAGCTGCATCCCCACCCAGGCCCCGAAATCAAACCCCGCCACCCAGCATTGCGAGGCGGCCGGATGGGTCGATTGCAGCCAGTCCAGCGCCGTGGCCGCGTCGGCCAACTCGCCGATCCCGCCGTCGAACTCGCCCTGGCTGCGGCCGACGCCGCGGCTGTTGAACCGCAGCACGGTGAAGCCCCGCTTCATGAACAGATGGAACAGTTGCACCGACACCGGGTGGTTCATCGTGCCACCCGCCCGCGGATGGGGGTGAAGGATCAGGGCGATCGGCGCGGTGTCGTCCTTACGGGGGGAATAGCGGGCTTCGATGCGGCCGGCGCTGCCGGGCAGAATGATATCGGGCATCAGCGGTCCTGACGGTAGGGCGGGTGTGGTCAAATACTTGACCGCCCAGGTTGGTCTTCATATATGGAGCACCTCGGCCCTGGTGGGCCCAGCGTCCCGCGAGGGGGCGGTTCATATCAACAACCGGCCCCAAATTGCGAGAAAATTGCGACATGCGTCTTCAAGGCTATCCGGCCACATCATGCAGCTGAGCACCAAGGGACGATACGCAGTCATGGCCATGACCGAACTGGCCTCCACCGAGCGCGTGGGGATGGCGACCGGCCGCGCCCTGACTCTCGCCACCATCGCCGAACGCCAGCAGATTTCCCGCCCTTACCTTGAACAGCTGTTCGCCCGGCTGCGGCGCGAGGGCCTGGTGCGCTCGGTGCGCGGTCCGGGGGGCGGCTATCGCCTGGCCCGCCCGGCCGAACAGTTGTCCGTGGCTCAGGTGGTCACCGCAGTCGACGAGCCTCTGCGCGCTACGCGTTGCGTCGGCGACGGCCCTGGCTGCATGGGCGGCGGCGCGCGCTGCCTGACCCACGATCTGTGGGTGGAGACCGGCAAGCAGATCCAGACCTATCTGGAGGGGATTTCCCTGGCCGACGTACTGGCCGGCCGGCTGCGTCCCGAACAGGCGCCGCTGCAATGACCATCTTCACCGAAACGACCGCCGTCTATCTGGACTACAACGCCACGGCCAAGGTCCGGCCCGAGGCGATCACGGCCATGGTCCGCGCGCTGGAATTCACCGGCAATCCGTCCTCGGCCCACGCCTCGGGCCGCGCCGCCCGGGCCATGGTCGAGACCGCCCGCGCCGAGGTCGCGGCTTTGGCCGGCGCCGCCCCAGCCATCATCACCTTCCTCAGCGGGGGAGCCGAGGCCAACGCCCTGGCCATCAACAGCGCCGTCGCCGCCGGCTTCACCCGCGTGATCATCGGCGCCGTCGAGCACGATACGGTCCGCGAAACCGTCCTGGCGGGCGGAAGGCCGGTGGCGATTTGGCCGGTAGATGCCAATGGCGTCGCCGATCTGGCCTGGCTGCAGCGCGAACTGGCGGCCGGGGGCGAGGGCAGGCCGCTGGTCTGCCTGATGCTGGCCAATAACGAAACCGGCGTAATCCAGCCGGTCGCCGAGGCGGCGGCCATGGTCCGCGCGGCCAGCGGCTGGCTGCACGTCGACGCGGTCCAGGCGGCGGGCAAGATCGCTATCGATATCGAGGCGCTCGGCGCCGACACCCTTGGCCTTTCGGCGCACAAGATTGGCGGACCCCAGGGCGTGGGCGCCCTGCTGGCCGGTCCGCGCGCCACGATCGTCCGCCAGCTTCATGGCGGCGGCCAGGAGCGCGGCCGTCGGGCCGGCACCGAAAACGTGCCTGGAATCGCGGCCTTTGGCGCGGCGGCCAAGGCGACCCTCGCCGATCTGCCCCGCCTCGCCGCCGATACCGCCGGGCGCGATGCGTTCGAGGCCGCTGTGGCCATGGCCGGGGCCGAGGTGCTGGGCGCCGCCGTAGCTCGCCTGCCGCAGACTTCTTGTTTCGCCGCACCGGGTTTCGCTTCGGAACTTCAGGTGATCTCTCTGGACCTGGCCAGTATCCGGGTCAGCGCCGGGGCCGCCTGTTCGTCGGGCAAGGTCAAAGCCAGCCCGGTGGTCGCCGCAATGGGCCGGCCCGATCTGGCGCCGTTCTCGATCCGAGTCAGCGGCGGCTGGGCCACGACGGCGGCCGACTGGTCACGGTGCGCCGAAGCCTGGCTGAAACTCAATGAACGCCGCGCCGCGCGCCGGCTGGAGGTTGCATAGAATCATGGCCGCTGTTCAACGGACGACCGATCAGGTTCTGGAGCTGGAACGCTACAAGCACGGCTTCGTCACCGATATCGACCAGGAGTTCGCCCCCAAGGGTCTCTCCGAAGCCACCGTGCGCTTCATCTCGGCCAAGAAGGGCGAGCCGGAGTGGATGCTGGAATGGCGCCTTGAGGCCTATCGCCGCTGGCTGGCGCTCGAAGAGCCGAACTGGGCGCGGGTGAACTTCCCCAAGATCGACTATCAGGACAGCTATTACTACGCCGCGCCGAAGGAAAAGACCGAGCTGGGCAGCCTCGACGAGGTCGATCCGGAGTTGCTGGCCGTCTATGCAAAGCTCGGCATCCCCTTGAAGGAACAGGAGGTTCTGGCCGGCGTGAAGGGCGCGCCGCGCTATGCGGTCGATGCGGTGTTCGACAGCGTTTCGGTGGTCACCACCTTCAAGAAGGAACTGGCCCAGGTCGGGGTGATCTTCTGCTCGATGAGCGAAGCGATCCGTGACCACGGCGATCTGGTGCGTCGGTATCTGGGCTCGGTGGTGCCGGTATCGGACAACTATTTCGCCTGCCTCAACAGCGCGGTGTTCTCCGACGGCAGCTTCGTCTACGTGCCGCCCGGCGTACGCTGTCCGATGGAGCTGTCGACCTATTTCCGCATCAACGCCGCCGAGAGCGGCCAGTTCGAGCGCACCCTGATCATCGCCGACAAGGCCGCCTATGTCTCCTACCTTGAGGGCTGCACCGCACCGATGCGCGACGAAAATCAGCTGCACGCTGCGGTGGTGGAACTGGTGCTGCTCGAGGACGCCGAGATCAAATACTCGACGGTCCAGAACTGGTATCCGGGCGACAAGGACGGCAAAGGCGGCATCTACAACTTCGTCACCAAGCGCGCCGACTGCCGGGGCGATCGGTCGAAGGTTAGCTGGACGCAGGTCGAAACCGGCTCCGCGATCACCTGGAAATATCCATCCTGCGTGCTACGCGGCGAGGGCTCCAGTGGCGAGTTCTATTCGATCGCCATCACCAACAACCACCAGCAGGCCGACACCGGCACCAAGATGATCCACCTGGGCGCCAACACCCGCTCGCGGATCATCGCCAAGGGGATTTCGGCCGGCCAGTCGACCAGCACCTATCGCGGCCTGGTCTCGGCCCATCCCAAGGCCAAGGGCGCCCGCAATTTCACCCAGTGCGACAGCCTCCTGATCGGCAAGCACTGCGCCGCCCACACCACGCCCTATATCGAGGCCCGCAATGCCTCGGCCAAGTTCGAGCACGAGGCCACGACCACCCGGCTGTCGGACGACCAGCTATTCTACGCCATGCAGCGCGGGCTCAGCCAGGAAGAGGCCGTGCAACTGCTGGTCAACGGCTTCGTCAAGGAGGTGCTGCAGGAACTCCCCATGGAGTTCGCGGTCGAGGCTCAGAAACTGGTGGCGATCTCGCTGGAGGGCAGCGTCGGATGACGCTGCGGGCCATCTATCACGTCCAGCTTGCTATCCCTGCCGGGGGTGAGGGCGCGGCGCGCGGATTTTATGGCGACTTGCTAGGCTTGGCCGAAGCGCTCAAGCCGGCGGAGCTGGCGGAGCGGGGTGGCTGCTGGTTTGGGAGCGGGGCGCTGAAGGTTCACCTCGGTGTCGAGGAGTCGTTCCGGCCGGCGCGCAAGGCCCATATCGCCTTCAAGGTCGATGACGTAGCGGCCCTGGCGGCGCGCGCCAAGGCCGCTGGTTACGAGGTTGTTCAGGACAGCGAGCTCCCCGGCCACCAGCGGGTGTTCATTTTCGATCCGTTCGGCAACCGGCTGGAGTTTCTGCGACCAGTCAATGAAAGCTAAATTCAGGATTATCAATGCTCTCGGTTAAAGATCTCTCTGTCTCAGTCGCTGAAAAGCTGATCCTTTCGGGCCTTAGCCTCGACGTGCCCGCGGGCGAAGTGCATGCGATCATGGGGCCGAACGGGGCGGGCAAATCGACCCTGTCCTATGCCC
>JAYVYH010000188.1:0-2212 GCA_043784385.1 Caulobacteraceae bacterium
GACGGCGGGGACCGAGCCGTTGCTGTAGGTGAAGGTGGTCGAGATCGGTTGGGCCCAATCTTGAGGGGCGCTGCGCACACCATGCGCCGTGTCCGCGGCGTTGTAGTAGCCCGCCTTGTTGCCGGTGAGGCCGGTGACGTCCGATTGCGGCGGCAGGATGGTGGTCCCGAAGGCCTTGACGGCGTTGGCGCCGGTTGGCTCGATCACGACCGTTCCGACTTTAACGTCGACGACGTTCAGGCCATAGGTGTTCGTGCCGGAGAAAGTAACGGCCGGCAGGGCGTAGTCGGGGCTCAGATAAGCCAGGCGGCCCTGTGTGTAGGTGACGCCGGCCGCGGGGCTAAGGCGGAAAGCGGTATAGTCGGAAACACCGCTGCTCAGGCTGGCGAGCGTGAATTTACCCGTCTGGCCCAGTTGCGTGTAGGTGCCCGACGGACCGTTATTGGCGGCCGGCAGTCCGGTGTAGGTATGGCCGTTCAGAACTGCCGGGGTCGTCTTGCCGCCCGCGGCCGCATAGTTGTTCACGCCGGTGCATTGAGCGGCGAGCGCACGATAGAAAATCGAAGTTGTTCCCGACTTGTCGGCGCGTCCGACGATCTCGATCGGGAGACCGCCGCCGGCGCCCGTGTATTCCCAGGTGCCGGGCGTTGAGGGCGTGCCTTCCGCCACAGGATCAGTGGGATCCCGCAGGCTGGTGGCGCCATTGAGGGCCATGATGGCCGGATCATTCCAGTTGGTCACTGTGCCGTTGAAAATCTTGCACAGGGTCGGAACATCAAGAACCAGACCGCCGCTACCGTCGATATTAACCTTTTTTACCTTGAATTTGTAGGCCGTCACCGTACCGGCGGCGTCCGCGCTTTTTTTGTAGACGGGGTCATAGGCGAAGGCCACGGGAGAAATCAGGATCGGAACCTGGATTTCGGCGCCGTACAGATCGTGTGGGTTGCCGTATTGCGGGGGCACGGGTGTGACGCCGGGTGCGACCACAGTGACCGATCCGTCGACACCACCGCCGACATAAACAGAGGCATCGGTTCCACTCAAGCCATAGTCGGACGCGGCGAACTGTACGGAGGGATACGAGCTAGGCGTCGTGCCGGGGACGGTGTCGCCCCAGAAGGTGGCAGCGTCATGGCTGAAGTAGCCGTTGATGCCTGCGCCGGATCCTGTCGAGATGTAGTTGGCGGTCTTGGTGGCGTCAACCGGAGCGGTGGCGCAGTTGTGAGCCGGGGTGCCCAGAAAGTTGAAGTAGGGCAGGGTTGTGGTGGTTTCATTGTGGGCGGACACTGGGCTGCTGATCGCGACCAGCGGAACCTGGTTGCCGTAGCAGTCGGCCGCTTGACGAACGAGGCCGGCCGCGAGGGACGAGCCGCCACCGTAGATGTTGGTGACCGCCTGGGCGCTGCTGGCGAACGCCAGGCTGGCGGCGACGAGGGCAGAGGCCCCCATCAGGAATTTGGTCTTGGTCATTTGGATGATTTTCCTTGGTTTGGTTCGGTTGTTAAAACGCCGTCCGACGCTTTCTTCGGCAAAGGTGCTCAGATCCATTGGGTATTTATATTGTCCCCTGGAAATTTTTCCCCTTTGCCTTCTGGACTTTATTTCAAGTAGATCTCTTCCGGTTACGGCCGGTACTACACACCTATAGTTTTATACCGCAGTGATTCGGGCATTTAGGAGGGCTTCCTGAGCCCGGATATCGACCTAATGAATGTCGCAACGATTTAGGCCCATGGACCGCGCACGGCTCCCGTATGCTCCCGGTCGGTAACGATTCCGTGACATCGGCGGCGGGACTTCAATACGCTTCGCCCGCCCTTGCCGGCCGTCCACGAGGTTCTTCAAAGGCATCAATTCATTAGGCGCGTCTGATTTTTGCCTCGGCTCAAAACCCTTTGGGCAACGGCGGAGTTGGGTTCGGGAGGCCACATGACGGCGCCGCCGGTTGTTATATCATCTGTCTACAGAGTAAATTTGGAGACGGTCACTATCGAAAGTCCACAGCTTCATTTCAAAGACAATGGAATGTAAATTTTTGTCGCATCTGTTCGAGACAGTTCTCCCCAGGGCTCGGACAAATGGCCTTCCAAGGCGGGCGCGTTCTCGACCCGATTTCCCCGCGGGGGCGGAGGAATTGGGAAACGCCGCTGAAATTTAAATCCACGTCGTTTCGAGGGCCACCGTTTTCTATTTTCGCAATCAGAAAATC
>JAYVYH010000189.1:0-7348 GCA_043784385.1 Caulobacteraceae bacterium
TGCCGAGCCCAAGCCTTATCGAAAGGTCAAGGCGAACTTCGCGCCGTTCGAGGCGGATCTGCAGACCCAGACCGAGACCGAGGCGTTCGAGCGAACCCCTTTCTTCGAGCTGCTGCGCCGCTATCTCGACAATCGCGGCCTCGGCGTCGATTGGGACGTGGTTAACGCCGCGCCGGCCTTGGCCCTGATCAACAGCCTATGCATGGCGTTGCCGTTCGAGCCCCGCGAAAAACAGGCGTTGCTCGAGGCCAGCGATCTGGACGGCCGCCGGCAGGTTCTGACCGCTTTGTTGGAAATCGAAGCAGCGTGGCCTTCCGATGAGGATGACGCTCCACGGCCGATGCAATAGGGCGGGACCATGACCGAACTCGCGCGCTCCAATATTGACGTCGATCCCCGCCTGCTGGAGATCCTGGTCTGCCCCGTGACTCACGGACCTCTAGTCTATGATCGGCTCGCCGACGAGTTGATCAGCAAGAGCGCGGGCCTTGCCTACCCTATCCGCGACGGCGTTCCGATCATGTTGCCGGAAGAGGCGCGGGCGCTGGACCAGTCGGAATAGGCCAGGTTGATCTTTCGAGGGCTCAACTCGTCAGAACAAAGATCGCGAATTGCGGCGACGCTGACGTCCACTGACGGGTGACGCGCCAACCGCTCGAGGTTGCCAGAGCCTCGAAGCCCGGAACCGTGAACTTGTGCGAGTTCTCGGTATGCAGGGTTTCGCCGGTCGCGAAATGGAAGCGCTCGCCCCCCACCGTCACCGTCTGGTTCATCAGGCTGACAAGATGCATCTCGATCCGGCTTTTGTCGGTATTCCAGCGCGCCGAATGGCCGAAGGCGTCGAGATCAAAATCGGCTCCGAGTTCCCGATTGGCCCGGACCAGCAGATTTTTGTTGAACGCGGCGGTCACGCCCTGGGCGTCGTCGTAGGCGGCGAGCAGAATCTCCAGCGACTTGACCAGATCCACCCCGACGATAAGGGCCGCGCCCGGACCCAGCAGCACGCGGACCGCGCCCAGGAACCGGCGTGCCTCTTCCGGCGTGAAATTGCCGATGGTCGAGCCTGGAAAAAACCCGATAAGACCCCGGCCAGCTGCGAACTCGGGCAGGGGTAGGGGTTGGGTGAAGTCGCCAACGATCGGCGTCACCTTCAGGGCGGGGTAGTCGCGGGCGATGCTCTTCGCGGCCGCAGCCAGGGCGTCCTCGGAGATATCCATGGGCGCGTAGGCGAACAGCTGGGGCGCGGCGTCCAGTAGCAGGCGTGTCTTGGCGCTGGCCCCGCTGCCGAACTCGATCATCACCGCGCCGTCCGGGACGATGGCGGCGAGGTCGGGGGCGATGTGAGTCAGCAGCGCCGTCTCGGTCCGGGTCGGATAGTATTCGGGCAGTTCGGTAATGTCCTCGAACAGGCGCGAACCCGCCTCGTCATAGAACCATTTGGGCGAGATACTCTTGTCGGGCCGGCTCAAGGCCGCCCTGAAATCGTTGAGGAAGTCCGTTGTTTCGTCGCTGCGGCGGGCGGGGCGGGCCTTGGGAGCGTCCTTTGCCAGGCGCACGCCCGTGAATTGCCAGCGCTGATGGGGATGGAAGAAGTTGCGATAGCTGGCTCGCACATGGTCGGCGGGTGTCGCGAACGACCCGCCACGCAGGACCATCTGGTTGATCATGAACTTGCCATTATATTCCGAGGCCGTGCCCGGCGTCGGCTCGAAACCCGGATATGCGCCATAGGCGCTGTTGGTCCATTCCCAGACATCGCCGAACAACTGGCGCGGCGCGTCGCCCGCCCGACCAGCCGGTAGTGGTCTCAATACACCGTCCGGCGCCAGATTGCCCGCGACCGGGACGCCACCCGCCGCAATCTCCCACTCCGCCTCAGTCGGCAGCCGGGCGCCCGACCAGCGGGCGAAGGCGTCGGCCTCGTACCAGCTGATGTGGACGATTGGAGCGAAGGGTTCGATCGGCTGTTCGCCCCGCAAGGTCATGGTCAGCCATTCGTCGCCAGCCTGGCTCCAATAGAGTGGGGCGCGCCAGCCTTCCGCTTGAACGACGGCCCAGCCGTCGGACATCCAAAGGTCCGGGCGAAGGTAGCCGCCATCGTTGATGAAGGCGCACCATTCGGCGTTGGTGGTCAGGCGGTCGGCCAACTGGAACGATCGTAAAGCCACGGCGTGGCGGGGGGCTTCGTTGTCGAAGGCGAAGTCCGGGCCGTTCCAGCCTATTTCCGGGGCCAATGGCGAGAAATCGATGAACTCAAGGGCGCCAGGATCCGCGCTCGGCGCCGTCGCTCCAGTTTTGGCGTCGTAGGCTGGCAATAATGGTGACTGGGCCAGCAGGTGCAGCAGATCGGTAAGCATCAGCTCCTGGTGTTGTTGCTCGTGATGCAAAGCCAGGTCGAACAGATATGCGCCGTGCGACCCAGGAGACAGGCCGCCACGCTCAAGCAGGGCGACCATGGCCTCGTCGATCCGCTCGCGGTAGACCATCACCTCCGAGGCTGAAGGGCGCGTGATCAGGCCGCGCTGATGGCGGGCGATCCTTGGACCCAGGCTCTCATAGTAGGAGTTGAACAACAGGTCGTAGGCCGGATCGGTCGGTCGGTAGCCCGGGGTCGGTCGCAGCAACATCTGTTCGAAAAACCAGGTGGTGTGCGCCAGATGCCATTTCATCGGACTGGCGTCGGCCATCGACTGCGCGCCCTGGTCCTCGGCCGAAAGGTCCGCCGCCAGAGCCGCGGATCGCGCTCGGATACGCAGAAACCGGCCGACTGGCGATTCCCTGGCCGACACGCGTTTGTAGTCGACGCCGTCCGCCGCGATGCGTTCCAAGCCCATGCAGGCCTCCGTGGTTTGAGGCCGCAGCCCTGGCGGCGTATATTGCCGTCTACATGGGAAGGCGCGAACCTTTTGCCAGTTCCATAGCTCGCCGCACCTATTGCGAGATGCTAGGCTTCAGCCATGATCATCTTCGACGCCGTCGCGAAAATCTATGGTGGGCGGCGCGTGGTGGGGCCATTGTCCTTGATGATCCCGAAGGGGCAGTTCGTCGCCCTGCTGGGCGGTTCGGGCTGCGGTAAGACTACTTCCCTGAAAATGATCAATGGCTTGGTCACTCCTGACTCGGGGCGTATCGTCGTGGAGGGGCGGCCGGTCGGCGCCGAGCCCCTGTCCGCGCTGCGGCGCCGGATCGGCTATGTGTTTCAGGAAGTAGGCCTCTTTCCTCACATGACCGTGGCGGAAAACCTCGCCATCGGGCCGCGTCTGGCCGGCTGGGAGGCGCCCAGCATCGCCGCGCGAGCCGCCGAGCTGCTTTCTCTCATCGCCCTTCCGCCCGATGTGGGCGAGCGGTTGCCGGCGGCCCTGTCGGGCGGCCAGCGCCAGCGGGTCGGTCTGGCCAGGGCCCTGGCGGCCGAGCCGGCGGTGATGCTGATGGACGAGCCGTTCGGCGCTCTCGACCCGGTGCTCCGCGACGCCCTGGGCCAGGACTACCGGGCGCTACATGACCGGCTGGGCCTGACCACGGTAATGGTCACCCACGATGTAATGGAGGCCCTGCTGCTGGCCGATCGGATCGTGGTGCTGGATGCCGGAGTGGTTCTGGCCGATGGGCCGCCGGGCCAGTTGCTGGCCGAACACCCCGATCCCGTGGTCAGGGCGTTGATGGAGACGCCCCGCCGTCAGGCGCGGCGCCTGGAGGCCCTGGCCGCGGGCGGCGATCATGGATGATCGCTTTGCCGCCGCCTGGGCGCTGTTGCCGGGCTATCTGTCACAACATGTGCTGTTGAGCCTCTGCGCTCTGCTGCTCGGATTGGCGATCAGCCTGCCGCTCGGGGTCGCCGCCAGCCGCAGCGCCGCAGTGCGCTGGCCGAGCCTGTTCGTCGCCAGCCTGATCCAGACCATCCCCAGCCTGGCGCTGTTGGCGATGTTCTATCCGTTGCTGCTGGCCCTGTCGGCGGTCAGCTTGGCCTGGTTCGGCCACGGCTTTCCAGCCCTGGGCTTCGCGCCGTCGCTGATCGCCCTGACCCTGTATTCGATGCTGCCCATCCTGAGGAACGCGGTCACCGGTATCCGGGGCGTCGATCCGGCCGTGGTCGAAGCGGCCGACGGCATGGGCATGACCGGCCGCCAGAGGCTGCTGTGGGTCGAGCTGCCGCTGGCCGCGCCGGTGATCATGGCCGGGGTGCGCACCGCGGCGGTGTGGACGATCGGCGCCGCCACCCTGGCCACGCCGGTGGGTCAGACATCGCTTGGCAACTACATCTTCTCCGGCCTGCAGACCGAGAACTGGGTTTATGTGCTTTTCGGCTGCGTCGCGTCGGCGGTGCTCGCCCTGGGCGCGGACCAATTGCTCGGCCTGATCGAATCAGGCTTTTCCGCCCGGCGGCCGTGGCGGATCTGGGCCGGGTCGATCGGTCTGGTCGTAGGGGTCGCCGCCGCCCTCTCGCCGCTGATGGCGACCACCACGACGGCGACCTATAAGGTCGGGGCCAAGAACTTCTCCGAGCAATATATCCTGGCCGAACTGATAGCCTCGCGCCTGCGCGCCACGGGGGCGGTGGTTTCAACCAAGGAAGACCTCGGCTCCGCCACCGCCTATCGCGCCGTCGCCTCGGGCGAAGTCGACGTCTACATCGACTATTCGGGCACCCTTTGGGCCAATGTGCTTGGTCACAAGGACAATCCTGGCCGCGCGGCAGTGCTGTCGGCCCTGACCAGAACCCTAAAGGCGCGGGACGGGGTGACTGTGTTGGGGGCCGTCGGGTTCGAGAACGCCTACGCCCTGGCCATGCGGGCTGACCGCGCCAAGGCGTTGGGCATAGCCAGCGTCGCCGACCTGGCGGCCAAGGCGCCGTCGCTGAAGCTAGGGTCCGATCTGGAATTCCTGTCGCGTCCTGAATGGACGGTGATCCGCGACGCCTATGGCCTGAGCTTCGCCAGGCAAACCTCTTATCAGCCGACCTTCATGTATCGCGCCCTGGCCGACGGCGAGGCGGACGTGATCTCGGCCTTTTCCAGCGACGGGCGGATCGCCGCCGACAAGCTGGTGATACTGGCCGACCCGAAGGGCGCGCTGCCGCCCTATGACGCGGTGATCTTGCTTTCGCCCCGGGCCGGCCAGGACGCCCGGCTGCGGAAGGCGCTGAGCCCGCTGATCGGCGCGATTTCGGTCAGCGCCATGCAGGCCGCCAACTTCAGCATCGACCGCGAAACCCACAAACTCGGCCCCGCCGAGGCGGCGCGGGACTTGGCGAAATCGGCGGGGCTGAACCCCTAAACTGGCAGGCCCCTGAGCAACCGTGGCAGGTCGCCGGCCGCGCCGCCGGCTTCGGCCATGAACAGGCGGCGGGCGGGACCGATGCGGTTGACGATCGACATACCGGCGTCGCGGGCGGCGCGAATGATGGGATTGTTATTGGAAAACAGACGGGTGAAGACGTCGGTGGCGATGGCGACGCCCAGGTTGTCGACACTCCGCCAGCGGACATAGCGGTCCAGTACCGCCTCCGACCCCAGATCCTCGCCCAGGCGGGCCGCGTCGATCAACACCTCGGCGAGGGCGGCGACGTCCTTGAGGCCCATGTTCAGTCCCTGGCCGGCGATCGGGTGCACCGCGTGGGCGGCGTCGCCAACCAGAGCCACGCGCGCTGCGGTCATTTGGTCGGCCAGTTGCAGGCTTAGCGAATAGACAAAACGCTGACCGACCGTCGAAATCCCGCCCAGGAAGGCGCCGAAGCGGCGGCGTAGATGGGCTTCAAACACCTCCGGGCGTGCAGCCTTCAGCGCCGCGCCCTTGGCTTCGGTTTCGGTCCAGACCAGATTGGCCCGTTTCTCGGTGAGTGGCAGAATGGCGAAGGGGCCGGTGGGCAGGAAATGCTCATAGGCGACGCCCTGGTGGTCGTGTTCCAAGGCGACGGTGGTGACCACGGCGACATGGCCGTAGCCCCAGCCCATGACGCCGATCCCCGCGTCGCCGCGAACCTTCGAGGGTCGGCCATCGGCGCCGATCACCAAGCTCGCGGTCAGCACGCGGCCGTCCTCCAGCCGCACCCGCGCGCCCAACCCATCGGTCTCGACCTCGGCCACCTTGGCCGGCGCGAGCACGTTGAGGCCCGCGTCCGTCACCGACTGGGCGAGTCCGGCGCGGATGCGGCGGTTTTCCACCAGATAGCCGAGCGGCTCGCCATCGTTTCGGTCGGCGATCTCCGAGGAATCGAAGCGCAGCCAGGCGCCAGCCGGCCTGGCCGCAGCGGCGCCGGGCGGGCGCCCGTCGGTGACCAGGATCTGCTCGATCCTTTGGGCGTGGGGTTCGATCAGGTTGGCGGCGCCCAGGGCGCGCCACTGGCGGAAGGCCGAAAAGGAGATGGCGCTGGCCCGTCCGTCGAAGGTGGGGGTCACCTGGACGTCGAACGGCTGGGGATCGATCAGCAGACACTTGATCCCGCCGCTCGCCAGGGCGAGGCCGAGCGTGGCCCCGGCGATGCCGGCTCCCACGATAATGACGTCAGCGTCCATCTGGCCTTCAGCCTTCCTCGTCGCTTGGCAAGCCCATCATATGGAAGCCGGCGTCGACATGCACCACCTCGCCGGTGGTGGAGCGGCCCAGATCGGACAACAGCCATAGAGCGCAGCCCGCCACTCCCTCCATTGAGGTGTCCTCCTTCAGCGCGCTGAGGCGTCGTCCCTCGGCCAGCATGCCCCGGCCGCCCGAGATGCCGGCCAGGGACAGGGTGCGCATGGCGCCGGCCGAAATGGCGTTGACCCGAATACCGGCGGGACCGAGGTCGCGAGCGATATAGCGAGTGGCCGCCTCTAGCGCCGCCTTGGCCACGCCCATGGTGTTGTAGTTGGGAATGGCCCGCTCGGCGCCCAGATAGCTGAGGGTGATCAGCGAACCGCCCCGGGTCATCATCCGCGAGGCGCGGCGGGCGGCGTCCACGAAGCTGTAGGCCGAGATGTCCATGGCCTGAGCGAAATGGGCGCGGGTGGCGTTCTCGACGAACGAACCCTTGATCTGGCTACGGTCGGCATAGGCGATGGCGTGGACCAGGAAATCCAGGCCGCCCCACTGGTCTTCGACCACCTTGAAGGCGGCCTCCATCGACTCGTCGGACGACGCATCGAAAGTCGCATAGAGACTGGCGCCGATGCTCTCGCCCAACGGCCGGACGCGCTTTTCGTTGGACTCCATATACATCAACCCAACCTCACCGCCCTGGGCGGCGATCTGGGAGGTGATCCCCCAGGCGATCGAGTTCTTGTTGGCGACGCCCATCACCAGGCCGCGCTTGCCGCGCATCAGTTCGCCTTTCGGCATAGCGTAGTCGTCATCCATGGGTCGTCAATCTCCC
>JAYVYH010000190.1:0-20187 GCA_043784385.1 Caulobacteraceae bacterium
GGCAGCCGGAGAGCAACAGGATTGAAATCACTGCCAGCGGGGGTCGCATTCTCAGCATCGTACCCATGGGGGCGCTAAGGTTTTTGAAAACCATCGCCGTCAGCGCCAGGTCGCGCAGGAGTCTGGGGAAATGAAACAGCTGCTGGTCACACTCGCCGTCGGGCTGCTGTTTGCCGGCTGCGCGAAGCACAACCCGAGCGTGAAGGAAGCGACCGTCGAGCAGGTCGCGCAGTACGTCAAAGCCGGCACCGCGACGATTTGTGACGCCAACGACGACGAGTACCGAAAAGGTGCGGGCGTGGTTCCGGGCGCGGTGCTGCTCACTTCGTTTTCGACTTACGACTTGAGCCAGCTGCCCACCGACCTCAATCGCCCGGTGGTCTTCTACTGTACGAGCAGACTCTGAACGTCTTCTCACAGTGCCGCGGGTCGCGCGGCTGAAGCAGGGCACAAGGATGTTGCGGTGATGGTCGAGGGAATGAAGGGCTGGAAGGCGGCGGGCAACCCGGTCGAGAAGATCGCCGAGAAGTAACGTCAGCGCGGGTTTCGCAGCAGCTGGCCGTTGGAGGCTTGAAGGTGCGCCACCGCCTCGCGCAGCGCGACAATTTCGCGCTCTTTGACCGACAACATCACCTGAAGATCGCCGACCTGCATCAGCAGGCCCTTGGCGTGGTTGCGCAGCCGCTCGTTCTCGACTGCTTCGGCGAGGTCCCGCACCAACGGCCGAGGCGCCGAAGGTCCAGCGGGAGGAATCGGAGTTGCCTTTGCGGCGGTCAACTTCGGCAACGGCGCGGCGAGCTGCGGAGCGCTGAGCTTCGGCGCCGGCACCACGGTGGTGACTTCCCAATCCTGGGGCTGCTGCTCGAGCCGGGTGCCGGCGGGAGCCAGGCTGGAAATCAGCTCGCGCAGCTGGCTCAGCGTCAACGGGTCGAGCGCGTCGAAGCGAACCCCCATCCCCGAGCGCGCCGCGTGGGTTCCGAGCGGACTGCTGGAGACCACCCGCCCACGGACGCAGACCGGAGCGCTCTGGCCCGCGCGCGGCAGCTCGATCGCCAGCTGTTCTCCGACCGGCAGCGGCCACGAGGTGCGAAGAAAGACCCCACCCAACGAGATGTCGACCACCCAGCCGTTCGCCGGGCCGACTCCCTGGGCCAGAAAGCAGCTGCGCATCTGGCGGGTTGGAACCCGGGTGTAGCGACGGCGGTTCAGTTTCCCTAAAAAGGGAGCCGGACCAGCCACAGCCGCAGTCACCGCAGGGATCATCGCTACCGATGATTAACAGAAATATTCCCGAGTGTGAGTGACCCCGTCAATGCCGTGCCGGCCTATTTCCAGCCGAAGAATTTGCGCCGGGATTGATCTCTACCTGCCCCTCTGTTCAGTTAATTACCGCCATGCAGAACGCGCTCGATGTCCTTCCCGGCGAGGCCCCGTCCCACGTCGCGCTGTCGACTTTCCACCCGGTGGTTCGCCAGTGGTTCGAGCAGACGCTTGGCGAGCCCAGTGAGCCCCAGGTTCAGGGTTGGCCGGTCATCCGCTCCGGCAAGGACGTGTTGATTGCTGCGCCCACCGGCTCCGGCAAGACGCTGGCGGCATTTCTTGCGTGCCTCGACGAGCTGTTCCGCCTCTCGGCAAAAGGTGAACTGCCCGACGAGACGCGGGTGCTCTACATCTCTCCGCTCAAAGCGCTGGGAAACGACGTTCAGAAAAACCTCCTTCAGCCGCTCGAGGTGCAACGCCAAGGCCAATGTGCCCTATGACAGCCTCAAGAAGCTCAAGGCCGGCGGCCTGCGGTTGCTGCTCGTCGGCTATGAAAGTGGCGACCAACAGATTCTGCACAACATCAAGAAGGGCATGCGCATCGAGGTCGCCGAGAAGTTCACCAAGGATTGCCACGAGCTGGGCATCGTCATTCACGGAACGTTCATCGCCGGCCTGCCCGGCGAAACGCGCGAGACCCTGAAGGCGACGGCTGAGTGGGCGGCCAAGATCAACCCGCACACCATCCAGGTCTCCCTGGCGGCGCCCTATCCCGGCACCGCCCTATACAAACAGGCGGTTGAGAACGGCTGGCTCGACGCCGATCACGCCGAACTGGTCGATGAGCACGGCGTGCAGATCGCGCCACTGCACTACCCGCACCTGAGCCACGAAGAGATCTTCGCCAGCGTCGAGACCTTCTACAGAAGCTTCTACTTCCGGCCGCGCAAGATCGGCGCCATCGTCAATGAAATGGTCCGCAGTCCCGACATGATGAAGCGGCGGCTACGCGAAGGCGTGGAATTCTTCGAGTTCCTCAAGGAACGCCGCAGCATCGCGGCTTAGCGGCCCGCGTGTGCGGCTCGCAGCCGCACCGCCCGCAGCCACACGATTTCGTCGGCTGGCAGAGCGCCCTGGCGGAACAGGATTTCTGTCTGGGACTTGATTTGGGGCCAGACCATCGGATCGCGGTGCCGGTTTTGGACCGCCGCGAGCTTGATCAGCCCCTCGACAAGCCGGGTCTGGGCCGGACCGCCGACGATGGCGAGACGTCGATAGATCGTCGTCGCCTGACCGAACATCACCTCAGCTCCGGCCAGGTCCCCCTGGGCGGTCAGGATCTCGCCAAGGGCGTTGTTATCGAAGGCCATGAGGTCCTGTAGGTCGCCGTTGGCCGCGTTGCTGGCCACGAGCCGCCGCCCGATCAATAGGCTTTCCTCCAGCCCCTGGCGGCCGGCGGTCAGATCGCCCTAGGCGGCGTCGGCGTAGCCGGCCCTGCGCAGAGCGGCGGCGAGACTGGCCTGGGCCAGAGCATCGCCAGGATGGGCCAGCGCCCGGCGACGCTTTACCTCCAGGCCCTTGCCGTAAGCCTTTCGCGCCCCGGCGACGTCTCCCTGCCGATTGAGAATATCACCCATCGCAACCACCGCCTGATCGGCCATCGCCCGCGTGTCGACATCGGCGGTGGCCTGGGCGGTCAACCTGTTGAAGATACCAAGGCTCTCCTCGATGGCACGGCGAGCCTTTGGGAGATTGCCCTCGGAGGCGGCGTTGGCGGCGAAATCCCGCAGCGTCACCGCCAACGCCCTTTGATCGACCAGGCCGGCGGGATTCTCCAGAGCCCGCTGACGAACATTGGCCAGCAATTCGTCATAGGCCTTGCTGGCCCCGGGAAAGTCTCTCTCGGCGTTGAGAACATCGGCCAAGGCCCCAAGGGTGGCGTCGCTCATGATCGCCCACCGTTTGTTTCCGGGGTAGGAGTCGAGCAGGTTTCGGAAGATCGCGTGGCCCTCCTCATCGGCTCTTCGGGCGCCTTCCAGTTCCCCCGCGTCGGCGAGGGTATCGCCTAATACAGCCAGGGCGACGGCGACGGCGTCTCGGGTCGTGGTGTTCTCGGGCGGAAGCTCGCCGAGGCCGCGACGGAGACGGGCGCCGTCCTCAAGCGCGGCCAGCGCGCCGGCGGCATCGCGCCCCAGGCCGCGCTCATAACCGCTTAACAACAGGGCCAGCGCCAGGTCCGAGCGGCAATGGTCCGAAGGGTCGGCGACGAGCCGTCGCCGGAATACCGGCACGCCATCACTAAGCACTTTCCCGGCGCCGGCCAGGTCGCCGGCGTCGAGCAGCAGATGGCCAAGCCGAATCGAGGCCATCGCTTGTTCCGAATCAGTGGAGGCGATCTTCTCCGCGGATGCCATCGCCCGCCGCGCGTCGGTCTCGTGGCCGAGATCATGATAGAAGCCGCTCAGCGCGATCCAGTCATCAAACCGGGCCTGACCGAGCCCTACCAAAGCGTCGAAGCGCGCGAGCGCCTGATCTGTCGTCAGCTTGCCACGCTGGCGGGCGTCGAGGGCCAGCGCGGCGATCCGCCGAGCCTCGGTCACGCTCGCCATGGGGTCGGGTTTGTCACGCGCCTTGTCCCTGGCCTCGTGCTGAGCGTCCAACGCGGCCAGCGCGTCGGCCTCGCCACCGGCGTTGAACCGCGCCAATGCGGCGGCGCCGTCGGGTGTTCGGCCAAGCGCTGTCGCTGCATTCCGGAGTTCCACGACTGCCTGGGCGTAGACCTGATCCCTGACCGCCAGGTCGCGATCGAACCCGGCTTCCAAGGCGGTGGTCTCGCGTCGGCCGCGGTCATCGCCCGGCTTCACCAGAGCAATCTGGGCCTCGACCCGTTCGTGTTCGGCGCGCAGGTGACCGTCGTTGGCGCGGGTATACGCCGCCTGGGTGTTCGCCGAGCGGTAGACGACGGTCTCTACTTCGGCGCGAACATCGACAACGCTGGCCAGGGCCGGCGCCAAGCCCAACGTCACCGCCGCGACACTCGAAAGTGCCGCGGCCGTCAACCTTCCACACATCGCCGATCTCCACTCGAGAGATTCCAAGCCTAGCCGAGCCGGCTATGAGCCGCCACGATTCCCCGATATGACGCCGCGCACTCCGGTTGCCGCCACCGTTTGAGGATTCGCGATGAAAGCCATTCAGGCCGATCGGATCGATAGCCTCACCGACTATGGAGAGGTCGAGCTCGCCAGGCCGGAACCGCGGGTCGGGCAGGTGCGGGTGAAAGTGGCCGCGGTCGGTGTCGGCTATGTGGACGCCCTGGTCGCCCTGGGACGCTATCAGGTCAAACCGCCGGTTCCCCACACCCCCGGAACCGAGATCAGCGGCGTGATCGACGCGCTCGGCGAAGGCGCCACCGATCTGAAGGTGGGCGACCGTGTGACCGGGCTGGGCGCGCGGGGGTTCGCGCAATTCGCCCTTCTCCCTGCGGCGATGACCATCAAACTGCCAGACAGTGTTGGCTTCGAAGTCGGCGCTGCCCTGCCCCTAAACTATATCACCGCCCTTCACGGATTGGCGGATCGCGCCTCCGCCAAAGCCGGGGAGACCCTATTGGTGACCGGCGCAGCCGGGGGCGTCGGGATGGCCGCGGTCCAGCTTGGCGCCATCCTGGGCATGCGGGTGATCGCTGCGGCCTCCACCGAAGCAAAGCGCGCCTTCACCCTTGCCCATGGGGTCGACGTGACTATCGACACCGCGCCGGAAGGCTGGCGGGATCGCCTGAAGGTCGCCCTCAATGGCAAGGCGTTGGATGTGGTGTTCGACCCGGTGTGCGGCCCGCTGTTCGAGCCGGCGTTCAGATCCCTGGGCTGGGGGGGGCGGCACTTGGTGGTGGGGTTCGTTGGCGGGCCGATCCCGGCGCTGGGAGCCAACCTGACCCTGATGAAGGGCGCGGCCCTGACCGGAGTGGACGTGCGCCAGTTCATCCTGTTCGAAGCGGCCAAGGCCCGCGCGCACCTGGAAACCCTCGTCGGCAGGGCCGGCGAAGGACGGCTCTCGCCGCCGGTTGGCCGTACGTTTGAGTGGGGCGAATTCGGCCAGGCCCTGACCTTCGCGCTCGGCGGCTAGGGGCTGGGCAAGACGGTGCTCAGGGTCGAAGCCAATCTCTAAACTTATCATCACCGCCGACGACTTCGGCGCCGACGTTGCGGTCAATGACGCCGTGGAGATCGCCCATCGCCATGGGATCCTCACGGCGGCCAGCCTGATGGTCGCCGCGCCCGCGGCCGCCGACGCGGTCGCGAGGGCCCATGCCATGCCAGAACTGAGCGTGGGGCTACATTTGATGCTTGTCGAGGGGAAGCCGATTCTTCCGCCGCGCCAAGTCTCGCATTTGGTCGGTCCCGACGGACGCTTCCACGCCAACATGGCCGCCGCTGGAGCGAGCATGTTCTTCGATCCGCGGGCGCGCGGTCAGCTGGAAGCTGAAATCGCCGCGCAGTTCGACGCCTTCGCCGCCACCGGTCTGCCTCTGGACCACGTCAACGCCCACAAGCACTTCCACCTGCATCCGACCATCGCTGGCCTGATCCTCAAGATCGGCGCCCGCCACGGGTTGAGGGCCGCTCGCGCGCCGGTCGAACCCGCCGAGGTCCTGAACCGCATCGAGCCGGAGCCCGGTGGCTTCGGCCAAATTGTGTTCCACCTGATGGCCCACGCCCTGGGCAGTCGGTTGAGGCACGCGGGCCTGACGGCCCCTGATCAGGTGTTCGGTCTGCGCTGGAGCGGCGCCATGACCACTCGACGGCTACGAGGCCTGATTGAGAACCTGCCCCCCGGCCTGACCGAGATCTATCTGCACCCGGCCACCGCCAACGCCTATCCAGGCTCGGCGCCCGGCTATCGATATATCGAGGAGTTGGCCGCGTTGACGGCTCCCGAGGTGATCGCGGCGGTAGAGGCGAGCGGAAACATTACCGGCGGCTTCATGACGCTTCTGTCGGCGGCCACATGAAGTTGGGAGTCGTCCTAGCCATCGGGCTCGGCCTCGCCATCGCCACGGCGGTGGTCGGCTATATCGGCTTCCCGGCGGTGTATGTCGCCCTAGCGCGCGTCGGCCCGCGCGGGTTGGCGACACTGTGCGCCTATTCGTTTCTGCCCTTCTTTCTGCTCGGTTCCGCCTGGTACGTCCTCGGGCGCGCAGAACCCACGCGCCGCTGGCCAATCTTCATCTGGTCGCGAATCGTTCGCGATTCGGCGGGCGAGTTGCTGCCTTTTTCGCAGTTGGGCGGTTTCGTGATCGGCGCCCGGGCGGCCGTGGAACGCGGCGTCTCTCCGACCACGGCTTTCTCAACCACCGTCGTCGATGTCACCACAGAACTGCTGGCCCAGCTGGGCTTCACCGGCCTCGGCGTCGGATTGCTGCTTATGCGCGCCGGGCCTCACCTCAGCGGCAACGCCCTGGTCGGCGCGGCCCTGGTCGGCCTGCTGCTCACCGCCCTTGGCGCGGCCGCGTTCATCGGCTTGCAGCGAAGGGGTGGAGGATTGGTCGAGCGTCTGATCACCCGGTTCCTGCCTGGCGCCGCGACGGCAACAAACCTGGTCGTTCAGGCGATCGATGACCTCTATTCTCATCCCGTCAGGATCGCCGCGGCCGTCGCCATCCACCTGACGGCCTGGGTCGCCAGCGCGGTGGGCATATGGCTGGCCCTGCGCATGGCCGGCGTCAAGATCGACCTCACTGCTATACTGGCCATAGAGAGCCTTGTTGGTGCGGTCCGCAGCGCCGCCTTCGTGGCGCCGATGGGAATCGGCGTTCAGGAAGCCTCCTACGCCTTCCTGGGTCCGCTCTTCGGCCTGGGGCCGGAACTCTCCCTGGCTGTCTCCTTGCTGAAGCGCGCACGGGATCTCGTCATCGGCGTACCGGCTCTGCTGGTCTGGCAGGGACTGGAGGGCTTGCGGTTGGTGAACCGAGATTGACGGCGGCGGCGCGGCGGGCTCCGGCGTCATCGGCGGGACGGCAACAGGTGAGTCTGGCACGGCGGTGCTATCCGGAGTCGGCAGCGTTGGAGGCGTGGTCGGATCCGTCTCGATGTCCGGCAGCGGCGGCAGGGCCTTGTCTCCGCGAATCTGCGCCTCGCGAGCCTGAAGATAGCTCGAACGCAGGGTCGCGTAAGGATCGGCCGCGCCGTCCAACAGGGTATCCAGATCCTTGGCGACATCCTCACGCTGATTGAGCCCGCCCACGAAGGCGACCGTCACATCCACCTCGGTGCGATAGGGATAGTTCACGGATTGGATCGGCAGGGTGGCGTCGTCGACCAGCATGCCGAACAGATCGCGAACGCTGGAAGGCCCAAATACGGGAATGATGATATAGGGTCCGGAATGGACGCCCCAGCGCCCCAGGGTGTCGCCAAAACCGTTCACATGCATCGGATCTCCCAGCGCCTTGGCCACGTCGATGGCCCCCAGACCTCCCGCGGTGGTGTTGATCAACAGCCGGAAAGCGGATCGGAACGCTGGGGCTGGGCGCGCCTGCAACAGATCATTGACGATCACCACCGGCTCATTGAGGTTGACCATGAAGTTCTTGATCACCTTGCCGATCGGTCCAGGCGTCAGGCCGCTGGTCAGTTTCGACAGCGGCCTGATTAGTGCCCGATCGAGCAGGGCGTTGAACGCATAGATCTCGCGGTTGGCACGCTCCCAGGGGTCGCCCGGCGTATGATGGCCCGCGGGCGCCGAGGTTCTGGGCCAAGCCGCCAATGGCGTGGCGACGACAATCAGCAAGATCGCGGGGAGAAGGGATCGGCGCACCAGGGTCTCCGGGTTTAGCGTCCTTAGTCCGCCCGGGCGGTCCTGTTCAACGTAAAGCTTGGCCCATCGCTGGCGCCTGGCGCCGGTATTGCCTAAATGCCGCTTCCTGAATGTCACGGATGGTTTGGAGAGCCCTTGGACGCACCAGCCGTTCCATCACCCGACAGACCCGTCCTCAACGGGACGGCGCACGTCCGACCGACTTTGGCCGCGCGGCTGGTGGCGTTCAGCGTCGACCGCGCATGGCTGATGGTTTGCCTGGGCGCCGTGCTCGCCGTGGTGGCGGCGGTGTTCGCCGTTTCCAACTTCTCCCTGACCAGCGACACTGACCAGTTGATCTCCTGGAAACTGCCCTGGCGACAGCATGAGGCCGCTTTCAACCGGCTGTTCCATCCGGAAGGCGACCAGATTGTCGCCGTGATCGATGGGGCGACGCCGGAACTGGCCGAACAGGCCGCCGCCGACCTGACGGCTAAACTTGAGAGCCGACCGGATCTGTTCCGCTTCGTCAGCCGCCCCGACGCGGGCCCTTATTTCAGCCGTGAGGGCCTGCTTTTCCAGGACTCCGCCGAGGTTCGGGACCAGATGGGCCAGCTGATCAAAGCCCAGCCCTTCTTGGGTCCGCTGGCGGCCGACCCCAGTCTGCGCGGGCTGGCCGGAACCCTGTCCACCGCCCTGCGGGGGGTGGGGTCCGGAGACGCGAAGCTTGCGGAACTCGATCGGCCGATCCAGTCGCTCGGCGAGGTTCTGGACACCCTCAAGGCGGGCAAGCCGGCGTTGTTTTCATGGCGCACCCTGATCTCCGGCAAACCTCCGGAGCGGCGGGATTTGCGGCGCATCTTGCTGTCCAGTCCGGTTCTCAACTTCGAAAAGCTCGAATCAGGCGCCGGTCCCACCGCTTTCATCCGTAAAGCCGCCCTGGACAGCCATTTCGACGCTTCCCATGGGGTGCGGATTCGGCTGACCGGACCGGTTCCATTGCAGGACGAAGAGTTCGCCACCCTGGCCGATCGCGCGGCGCTGATCGGCGCACTGGCCGGCGGCGCCATTTTGCTGATGCTTTGGATGGCGGTCCGCTCGCCACGCCTGATCGCGGCGATCGTGATCACTACGCTGATCGGCCTGATTTCCGCGGCAGCCGTCGGCCTGCTGATCTTTCATCGGTTCAATGTGATTTCGGTCGCCTTCATTCCGCTGTTCGTTGGCCTGGGCATCGATTTCGGCATCCAGTTCAGCGTCCGGTTTCGCACGGAATTCGCCGGCGGCCTGGACCTTCGCGACGCGCTGGTCGCCTCCGGCCAGGGCATGGGCAGGTCCCTGACCCTGGCGGCAGCGGCTATCGCCGCCGGCTTCCTGGCGTTTGCCCCCACCGCCTATATCGGGGTCTCTCAACTGGGGGTGATCGCCGGCCTGGGAATGTTCATCGCCCTGGCGCTCAATCTGTCACTGCTGCCGGCCCTTATCCGGTTGCTGGGTGCGCCGAAAGGCGCGGCGCCCAATGATGGCGCCTTTCTCGAACGGCTGGACAGCGTGATCCTCGGTCACCGCCACCTGGTGATCGGCGTGGCGCTTGGCGCGGCGGCGGTCTGCGCAGCCTCGCTTCCCTGGCTGACCTTTGATTTCGATCCGCTTCACTTGAAGAGCGCCAAGGTGGAATCGGTGGCGACCCTGCTGGAACTGATGGCTGATCCGGACCAGTCGCCCAATACCGTGGAGATCATCGCCCCATCCCTAACTGACGCCAACTCCCTGGCCCGGCGACTGGAGCGCCTGCCGGAGGTCTCGGAAGCGCGGACCCTGTCGAGCTTCATTCCGCAGAATCAAGCGGACAAGCTGCCAGTCGTAGCGGACGCTGCCATGCTGCTGGATCTGAGTCTCAATCCCCTGGTCACGGCCCCGGCCCCAGATGACGCCGAGACCGTCGCCAGCCTACGCCAGGCGGCGAATGACCTGCGGGCCGCCGCGGCGATTTCAACGCCACCGTCGGCCATCGGCGCCCGGCGCCTCGCGGTCGGCTTTGATTGGCTGGCCGGCGCGCCCGTGTCCACCCGAACCCAAGCCACGCAGGCGTTGATGCCGGGTCTGGCCACCGTGCTCGCCCAGACCAGCACGGCGCTGGGCGCTGGACCAGTCGGCTTGGCCGACCTGCCCGCCGAGATTTCCCGGGACTGGCTGGCGCCCGACGGCCGCGCCCGGGTGTCGGTGACCCCCAAGGGCGACGCCAACAGTACGGCGGTTCTGAACCGCTTTATCGACGCCGTGGCCAGGATCGAGCCCGACGCCACCGGGCCGGCGGTAGAAGTGCGGGAAGGCGGACGCGCGGTGGCCGGCGCCTTCGCGGAGGCCGGCGTGCTGTCATTCATCGCCATCACCGCCCTGCTCTATGCGGTGCTACGCCGAACCCGGCATGTGGCCATCACCATGGCGCCAATCGTGCTGACCGGCCTGCTGACCTTGGGCAGTTGCGTCGCCATCGGCCAGCCGCTGAACTTCGCCAACATCATCGCCCTGCCGCTGCTGTTCGGCATCGGCGTGGCCTTTCACATCTACTTCGTGCTGGCCTGGCGGAACGGCGGGACCAACCTGTTGCAGTCGAGCCTGACCCGGGCGGTGTTCTTCAGCGCCTTGGCCACCGCCACCGGCTTTGGCAGCCTGTGGGCCTCCAGCCATCCCGGCACCGCCAGCATGGGCAAGCTGCTGATGATATCGCTGGTCTGGACCCTGGTCTCGGCCCTGCTGTTTCAGCCCGCCCTGATGGGTCCGCCGCCGAGCGAGCGCAAGCCCGCCAAAGCCGCCTAATCTCGGATGTTCAGCGCCGCTTCGACCCTCGCGATCCAGGCCAGCACCGCCGGATAGCCATCAAGGTTCAAGCCACCGTCCGGCGCCATGCGTGTGTAGGCGACCAACGCGATGTCGGAGAGTGTTACTCTCTCACCGACCAGAAACGTCCCGGCGGCCAGATAGTCCAACGTCCATTTGACCTTCAGACAATTGCCCGAGTTCGAGTCTCCATAGACCTTAAGTCTCGTCATGGCGGATTTCTTGCCACCCCAGCAGCTTGGCCGCCTCGGCCGACAATCTGACATCGGCATTGTCGCTCAAGGCGGGGACGGATTCCAGGCCTGGGGCTGAAACACGACCGCCCCATGGCGAGCGACCATGGGGCGGTATGTCCTAGCGGGATCAGGCGACTTGCGGGATAGCCAACATCTGGTTGTGCGACTCTGGCCCTCCGCCGGATGACAGGTTGGCGCTGGAAGCGGTTCCGCCACCTAGGCTGGCCATGGTCGATGCGAATCGGCCGACATCGATCGACGGAGGACCCGCCGCCAAACTAGCCCCATTGTAGCTGGTATCCACATGGCCGCCGCCGTCATTGGTCTTCGCGAAACTGCCCTGGGTGTAGTTGCTGGTCAGCTTCATGGTCGAGGTGGTGGTTCCATCGCCGACCGTCAGCACGCCACTGGTGGTGTTGCCGACGCAGGTCAGGGTCGAGGCGGCGAAGTTCACATTGGCAAGATCGAAGTGACGGCTGGTGGCCAGGCCGGTGAAGCTCTGGGCCGTGACCGTGTAGGCGCCGCCGCCCAGGACGCCGAAGATCGCGTCGTCGGAATTCCCCGGAACCACGCCACCGGCCCAGCGCACGGCATCGGAGAAATCATCGCTGACCGCGATCAGCCAATTGATCGCAGCCATTTTTCTCTCCCGTGGATTGAGCGCTCCACAAAAACGTTCACAGGGAGATGCGCGGCGCGGCCGCAAAGCGGGCCACGATCGCGCGAATTTTCCATTGATCGAAGTTTTGTGGCCTTTTCAACCCTGTGCGAAGCCGCTGCCAACAGCAGGCGTCAGCGCACGCGCCGCGGAGGAACGACACCCATGGTTTAGGCCAAAAATCTGCACTACCTCGCCATCTCGACTGGCGAAATCAAGGCTCAGATAGCGTTCTTTTCCGACGTTTTGGGGACCAAACTGGTGGCGCTCTGCTGAATGCACGGCGTGGAGGGCACGTTCCACGGCTTTATCCAGCTAAACGACAAGGTTTCCATCGCCTTCGCCCAAGGCCCAAAAGCCAGCTCGGTCAAACCGACCATGGGCGTTAGCCATTCAGTCAACGCCGCCGACCCTTCCGTGCCGGGCGCCATGCAGCATCTGGCTCTGAACGTGGACAGCGAGGCCGAACTGCTGGCCATGCGCGACCGCATCCGATCGCGCGGCGTCAACGTGTTGGGCCCCATCGATCATGGTTTCTGCAAGTCGCCGGAGGACGGCGAACGGGGCTCAGTAATAGACCCAGGTGAACACCCTTAGGGTATTGTTGTCGCCGGCGTTGCGGCCCATGGCATCGAAGTCCCGGTTGGCGCCGTCGAAGCTGAAATAGGCGGTGTACTGGACCCCGACCCGCAAGTTGGACCGCTTGCCGAACGGCGAGGAGCCGTCTCCGAACGGTGTGCCGTCGATCTGAAACACCAGGCCGGAACTGTCGGGGCGTCGTCGGCGGTTGGCCTGATAGAGCAGCTCATCTCCCGACCCCCACGTGTCGAAAACCTGCGCCGAAAGGCCGACATTGTTGCGCCAGTAGTACGAGGCGTCGATACGGACGTCGTCGAGACCCTGATGAGCGTCGCTGGCCAAGCCCAGGGCCAGGGAAGCATTAAGACGCTGGCTCTCATGGGTATATCGGGCGTTGAGCGTACCCACGTCGCCGTGGGGTAACACCTTGAAATAAGAGCCGTCCAGGCCGACGTCCGTATAGTGATCGGCCGCCCCAGCGCTCTCGTCGCCGGCCGGGAACAGTCGGGCGTCGAGAAAGAACGCCCCGACCTCCAGATTGGAGCCGCCATAGTCGTGATGATAGGCGACGCGGCCATAGGGCGCGACACCGCTGATCTTGCCAGGCGAAAACGGGTCGGCGCCGAGGTGGGTCAAAATCCCCGCCCCCAGCGACCGATAGCCACCGAACTCCAGGTAGAACCGCCGATCGATCCAGGCGTAGCCTGTGAGGCCGAGCGTCGTCTGCGCCAGATTACCGATCAGCGGCGAGGCCGCCGGGCTAGGGACGAGACTTGAACTGGTATAGGGAAAAGCCCAGGCTGGCAAAGTGTTGAAGGCGTCCTGCACGGTCGGGTTGTTGTTGAGGATCAGCCCAATGACGGCGTCGGATTTCCCGAGCCGCGCCGTGGTCACCGCGCGCAGGTCGAGGTTGTCCCAAGTAAAAGCCCTGGTTACCCCATCGTAGGTATTTTGGATGAAGGCGCCGAAATGCTTGCCGACGCCGCCTGCCACGAACAAGCTGATCTGGTCCACCGCCAGGTTTTCGTTGGCGCCGAAATGGGCGGCCGGAGGCGCCGACTGGGCCTTTGAGGTGCTAATGTAAGAGGTGATGGCGAACGCGGCCAGCGGGATGTTCCAGTCGACCGCCCGGGCCGTGTAGCCGCGCAGCTTGAAGTCCCGGCCAAACGGGGTGAGCTGTGGGCCAAGACCACCAACGTGGCAGGCGTTGCACGGTTGGCCGGTCTGGGCCGCGAAACTCGGCACAGCCTGGGCCGACGTCGTCCACAGGCTGAGCCAAAGGACCAGCCAGAGCGTCGAGATAGGCGCGGGCATGGCGGCTCCCGTTAGTTGGAGTTTAGTCCTTGCGAACGAACAGTCCGCACCAGCCTGAGGGACTGATCGGCCCAGCCACGGCCTTACAGGCATCGGGAGGGCGCCAATTCACACAGACATCGCAGCGCGCCCGGCCGTTAGGTGTTGGCCGGTAGCCGATGTCGGACGGCGAAAGCTTGGCGTTGGCCGCGACGGCTGTAGCGGTCGCAAGAACGGATCCAGCCAACCCTGCCAAACCTATCGTCGCGGCGGCCCGGAGGATCAGGGATCGCCGGTTCGTCTCGGACCCGTCGGGATTGGAGGACGCTGGGGGGGGCATGGGTCGCTTACCTTTGCTTTCGGGTCCGAGACGGGTGTCGGAGCGGGTCAGGCGTCAGAAGCGACAACGACGCGGGGGGTGACGCGACGTCGGCGCAGGGTCGCACCCGTCAGGCCAAGGCCAATGAGCATCAACGCCCAGGCTTCCGGCTCCGGCACCGCGGCGATGGAGCCGAAAAGGCCATGGGCCTCGTCCGCCACCCCAGCGGTGAAATAGACTTTGTTGGCGTCCCCGCCCGAGCCGCCGTTGCCGGTGATCAGGCCCCAAAGATCGCCTTCGACAATTGGCGCACCATTCTTGTCCCGCAGCACATCCACGAAGGCGCCGGTGGTAGGATTGAAGGCGCTGATCGTGCCGTCGCCAAAATTGCCCACCAGCAGATCTCCCGCCAGGGACTTGAAGCCGCCGGGGGCGATATCGAGGCCCCAGGGCGAATCGATCGCGCCGCCCAAGGACACCAGCCGGCTCTTGAACGTGCCATCGAGATTAAAGGCGTCCACATAGCCGTTGCCGGCGCCAGCCACGTCATCATGCTTGGCCGCGTTCTGCAGGGCGTAGGTCACATAAAGCGTACCACCCAGGTTCTGGACATTGAATGGGGCGTAGCCGGCGGCGACACTGGGGTCGGTGAAGGTCTTCACCAGCCCGAAGGCGCTGTTGTACATCTCCACCTGGCCGCTGTTGAAATTAGCCGCGTAGAGGAAGTTTGATCCGCCGCTGGAGCCGATCGCCAGACCCTTGTAGACTGCTCCCGAGCTAGAGTTGTCCACCGCCACCTGGGCGTTGGTGAAATTCACGCTGGGCGCCCAGCCGGAAATGATCCCGCCCTCACCCGCGAACAGAAAAGCCGCCGTGCCGGTTTTGCCGCCGCCGCTGACCTTGAAGTCGCTGGCCGAGCCGTTGAAGACTTGACCTGTCGGGCTGCCCGGTATGGCCACGTCCAGGGGCGCCTTGGCGCCGGCGCCGGTATAGAGGGTGCTGAACCCGGAGTTGTTGTCCGACACCCAGATCGGCCCGGCCGGCGAGGCGGACATGCCCCAAGGGTTGATAAGGTTCGGGTCTTTGGTCATGGCGGCGACCGACCCGTCCGACACCAGTTTGGACACCTGAAAGCCGTCGGCGTAAGCGGCCGTCCCGGGGCCGGCCAGCGCGATCACGCCAAGCGCTGCGCCGACCAAGGCCGCGTTTGTCCTGGAAAATCCTATCATTTTACCCTCCTAGGCCCGAGGCTGGGACGCTTCCCGGCCCCCTGTGAATGCCCCCCCGCCGCCTGGACGTTCAAAGCGACGGAAGATAAATTTGCCGGCGTTACTGGCGAGGAGCGACAAGTCCAGCCGACCAGCTCAGGCCAGTATTGTCGCCGATCACCTTGGCGTCATAGGGTCCATTCAGACCTTGAGACGCGGACGCAACGCCATATGCAGGAACATTGAGAACGCCGAACTGCCGAACAATGTTTTTCTTGGGGTCAACAATGATCACGCGATGGTTGAACTGATCGCTGATAACGGTATTGCCTGACCTTAGGCGTATGGCCCGGGTGGGCAGGGGATTGGCGTTGTCGCCGGGCTGGGTGTTGGTGGCGTAGCTCCAGAGAATTTTATCGCGCCGGTCAACCTCGACCACGCGGTTGTTGTTGGAGTCGGTGATCAAGGTATGGCCGTTCGGCAGCCGGCTGGCGAAGGCGACGCCGTTCAAAGTCCCGCCCGCGGTGAAGGTGGCAACGATGTTCTTGGAGCGATCGACCTCGATGGCGCGGTTGTTGCTTTGATCGGCGATGAGCAGATTTCCATTGTCGAGCATCTCGACGGAATTAGGATTGTTGAGTTGATCGGGTCCGCCGCCCGCCACGCCGGTCGCGCCATATTGCCAGATAATCTGGCGCTTCAGCGTCACCTCGATAACTCGCTGATTGGCCTGGTCGGTGATCAGCACGGTGTGGTTGGCCGTCCAGGTCGCCTGGACCGGCGTGTTGAGCTGGTTTGGTCCGCTTCCGGTAATGCCAAAGCGGCCATACTGCCAAAGAATGTGGCCATCCCTGGCCACGAAGAACACGCGATTGTCGGCGCAACCCGAAGGACAACGGGGCTCGCTGCCGGGGGGGGCGCCCGTCGCCGAGATCAGGGTCCGGTAGCCGACACGCTGAGCATCGTTGACGCCGACGGCGGACGCCGCGCTGATATCGTTGGGTCCAAGACCATAGTTCCAGACGATTTTCCCGGCGCGATCGACCTCGATGACGCGATTGTTGAACTGATCGGAAATCAAGGTGTTCCCGGGCTTATTGAATTCGCTCGGCGGCGGGCCGGCGGTGACGGCCGAGGCGACGCTTCCAAGAGCGACGACGGTCAGGGTCAGGTAGGATGAACGCATGGGAACCGTCCTTTCGTGGACTCTCGTAGTGAGCGAACCGCGTCCACTAGGCCGCGCCAACGAACTTCATGGCCTGGCCAGGAGCGTGGACACTCTCGCTGAGATGTGAATGGCGCCTGGCGGTTCAAAGGTTCAACGGGCGGGATGGAAATCTCGCGCCAATCCCCGAAGTATCCGCTGCTTAGAAAAACACCGTGAGGTCGAGAGCGACAAGACCCCGACCCCGCGCGTAACTTGCCGGATAGTCGGTGGGAAGAAAGGTAGTGGTCCAGGTGAGGCGACCCTCGCCGCCCTTGAACGGCCGCATGACGCTGGCGCTGATGTCGTAGTGGGGCTTGCGCACGCTGTAGCCGGACAGCTGATTGAGCACCCCGACGTGTCCGAGAACCCGCCAGCCGCCACCGGGCCGAACCACGCCATTCAACTCATTGTAGATCGATCTCACGGTCGGGTCGAAATAGTTGGGGGAGAAATAGGCGAAGTAGCTGAAATTCTTGAATATCGCCCCGACATGAAATTCGGTGGCGTCTATCCGGTAGGGAACGTATCTGGATGCCGAATAGTCTATGTCCTGCGCGTAGTTGGCGTTGCTGACGCCAAAGTCAAAGGTCGGGCCGCGAGCCGGACGCACCGCGTAGCCAAGATATTCCACATGACCTAGCACCTGGGGTCCGCGTCGCGGGTCCGCCTCGCCGATCAGCGAGCCACCGGCATAGAAACCATGAGGGCCGTCATAGGCCAGGGACACACTCAAGGCCGGATCACCGTCGGTCAGGGAGCCCCCGCGATAGAGCAGGTTGGTCGTGGCCGTGGCGCTGAGGGCGATCTGCGCATTGGCCGGGAGCGGCGCGCCGAACCCCAGGCAACAGGCGGCCGCCACAACGACGATCGACGACGGCGGGATCGTCCTAACGCGCGGGGTCCGCCGCCAGTCGGGTGGCGCAATCTCGGTCACAGGAACCAGCGACCCGGGCCAAGGAAGCTCGAGCATCGATGGCGCCGCCACCGAAACGCGAGGCCACCAATACCCGGCCACGGGCGGCCGAGGGATCGCGCTCGCGCATCAGGGCCATTAATCCGCTGACGTGAGCCGCAGCGTATGAACTTCCATTGACCAGAGACCATCGTCCGCCCGGTTGGGTGGTGGGAATATCGCGCCCAGGTGCGCTATACAGCCCCGCGCGCGGGGCTTCCACCGCCACGTCGCTGATCGCCAGCACACCGGCGTGGCAAGCGGGAAAGCCGCCGCCCGGCGCCGCAGGATCAAAGGCTCCCACCACGGTTACACCGCGGGCCTCGGCGATGTCCAGGAGACGACCCAACAACGCGTCGGGAGGGCCGCTGAGGCTGAGGTTGATCACCTGCGCCTTGTTCTCGATAGCGAAGTGTAGAGCCTCGGCCAGGGTCAGGCTGTCGCAGACTGTGGCCCAGGCGCCGGGGTTGGGTTGCCAGCAGGCCCTGAGGGCCATCAGCCGCGCCTGGGGCGCCACGCCGACGATGCCCAGGCCGTTGTCGCCCCGGGCGGCGATGATCCCGGCGACGCCGGTGCCGTGCTGTTCCCCGGCGCTGGGTCGACCCGGCGCGAAATTTCGGGCCATGCGAACCTGACCGGCGAGATCGGGATGGGCTGCGTCGATCTGGCTGTCGACCACCGCTACCAGAACGTTTCGGCCCGTCGCCATCCGGTGCAGATCGGCCAGGCGCCATTGGACGGTCGACGGCTGGGCGCGAAACAACGGATCATTGGGCGTCGCCGCCCCACCTTGGGCGCGATAGAGATGCATCGGCTGTGACCAGGCGACATCGGGATCGCGAGCTAGGGTGTCGGCCTCCGCCTCGGTCGAACGCCCTTCGGGAACGGCCAGCACATAGCAGTCGACGCCCAGCAGCGGCATCGGCCAATCGGTCACTAAGGTCAGGCCATGGGCTCGCGCCAGGCGACCGGCGATGCGCAACCGCGCCGAGTGTCCAAGATTATCATCATAGGCGCCGCCATAGTCCGCGCCCGGACGAAAATGTTGCGGCGGCAGGCGAAGCAGCACCAGAACCTGGCGGCTGGTATCGCCAGCTTCCGGCGCGCCAGCGTTGTCGCGGGCGAAGGCCGCGCCGCGGGAGACGGCGAACCACACGGCCAGGATCACGATCAGCCACCCCGCGAACCTGACCATCAGGGGGGTGCGGCGGGGTCGATGGGCTCAGCCATCACCACGCTGGCCGCGCCACGCAAGGTCGTCAGGGCTCGCGCTCGTTCATGGACCGGGACGCTCAACACGTAGGCGTCGGCGGCCGTGGGTCCGTCCACCAGGCGGGCGTGGCTAGCAAGAAGCGCCGCCCGCAGGTCCACCTCTCGGGCCTCCGGCCGGAAGATCACCAGCATGTTGCCGGCCGAGGCGGCGGGGGCCGAGCCGAGAGTGCGATAGAGCGCCGGCGGCGCGGTTGGGCGCCAGGCCATGACCAATACGGCGCCCGCCGCCAAAACCACCGCCTGACCGGCGATGGCCCAGCCGACCCAGGCGCGGCCGCGAAGACGGCGGCCGAGGCTGGCGAGCCACCCAGCGCGAGGCCGGCGGCTGTCAAGTCGAGCCCGCATCAACGCCCAGCCGGGTTCGACCTCGACCGGCAAAGCCTGGACCTCATCCATCAGCCGTCGCTCGATTACCGCTTCGGCGCGGCAGTCGGGACATTGGTCCAGGTGGGCCGTGACCTGGGCCAGATCGTCGGCCTCGAGCCGGCCGGTGACGAACCAGGGCAGCAGGAAATTGACCCGGGCGTGGGCGTCGCCCCACAGGGGGATCACGTGTCCGCTCATGGCCACCTCACAGCCAGTCCGCCAGCTGGCCGGACAGCTGGCGTTTGAGGTGGCGGCGCGCGTGAAACATCCGCGTTTTCACCGTATCGACCGGACAGGCCATGATCTCAGCGATCTCCCGATATCCCATGTCATGATAGTAGGTCAGGTCAACCACCGCGCGGTGGTCGGACGAAAGTTCCTCCATCGCGTCCCGCAACAGGTCGCGCACCTGGCGGTCGCCCAGCCGCCGCTCTGGAGTGGCGTCGTCGCTTGCCCGGCTTTCCGCGCCGATGTCTTCGACAGGGACGTCCTGACGGCGCATGGCGGCCAGCGCCTTGCGATAGGCGATGGCGAAAATCCAGGTCGACAGGCGGCTGGTTCCGTTAAACCGTTCCGGCCGGTCCCAGACGGTGAGCATGGTGTCATTGAGCACTTCCTCCACCAAAGGCGGACGACGGGTCATGTTGAACAGAAACCGAGTCAACCTTGGATGGTAGGCCCGGTAGAGATCCTCGAAGGCGCGGCGATCCCCCCGGACAACCCGAGCGAACAGCGCCGCCTCGTCGCGGGCGTCCGAGGACAGCGCGGCGCGGCCTCTGTCGGTGGTCGGCCTGACCTCGATGGGCATCGGTTCCCCTTGCGTGTGGGGCTTAATGTCCCGCTGTCGGGAAAAGGTTCAATGGGAGTAGACGGGTTCATGTTTGAGGCGCGGCCTATGCGCCCCGTCCCCTCACCCCACGATCTTGGCAACCCGTCGCGCCAGCCGCTTCAGCACTGGAGCCCTGGTCAGCGCCGGCGACGGACGGCCGGCGCGGATCAGAGGGCCGTAGAGAGCCTGTGCCTGGGCCATCGCCTCGGCCATGGCGTCCAGATCATCGGTTGGCGGGTCCTCGCCGCGAGCCGCCGCACATAGCCAAGCGTACATCCGCTGGACCCAGACCGGCAGGTCCCCGTCGTCGCCAGTGGTGGCGTGATTCCGCATGCCGGACTTCCAATGGGTCTTGGCGAAATCCAGCCCGGC
>JAYVYH010000191.1:0-22000 GCA_043784385.1 Caulobacteraceae bacterium
CGACCGTAGAGGTATTCTCGGGAAACCTCAGGCAAAGGGGCTGTCCCGCAAAACCCCCAGTCTGGAATCCAGTCATGTTGGTGAACACGCAGTCGGGCAGCACCCGCTCCGAATAGGCGGCCGCGTCGCCACGGTCCCAGGCGTCATCCTCCGCGGCGATCGGCGCCTCGATCGCCGCGGCTTTAGTCCCGTCTGACCGCGTATTGGACATCCTCAGCTCCTAAATTTCGGCGGCCCCGCAAGCAGGGTCCCGCCTCAGGCGTATTTGCGCACCTCGTCGCGGCCCACCACCATGTGATGTACCTCGTCGGGGCCGTCGGCGAAACGCAGGTGGCGCACATCGGTGTAGAGTTCGGCCAGCGGGGTCCACTGCGAGATGCCCGTGGCGCCGTGGATCTGGATGGCCTGGTCGATGATCTGGCAGACCTTCTCGGGCACCATGGCCTTGACCATGCTGACCCATACCCGGGCTTCCTTGTTGCCGAGCACGTCCATGGCCTTGGCGGCCTTGAGCACCATCAGGCGCATGGCCTCGATCTCGATGCGGGCGCGGGATACGGTTTCCAGGTTCTTGCCCAGCTGGATCAGCGGTCGGCCGAACGCCTCGCGTGAGGTTCCCCGGGTGATCATCAGCTCCAGCGCCCGTTCGGCCTTGCCAATGGTGCGCATGCAATGATGGATGCGGCCGGGGCCCAGGCGAACCTGCGAGATCTCGAAGCCTCGGCCTTCGCCCAGCAGCATGTTCTCCTTGGGCACCCGCACATTGTCGAACTTGATGTGCATGTGGCCGCGGGGTGCGTGGTCGTGGCCGAACACGTGCATCGGACCCAGGATCTGCACCCCGGGGGTGTCGATGGGCACCAGGATCTGCGACTGCTGAAGATGCGGCGGCGCGTTGGGGCTGGTCCTGACCATGGTGATCATGATCTTGCAGCGCGGGTCGCCGGCGCCGGAGATGTAGAACTTCTCGCCGTTGATCACCCACTCGTCGCCTTCCAACACGCCGCTGGTGGCGATGTTCTTGGCGTCCGACGAAGCGACGCCGGGCTCGGTCATCGCATAGGCCGAGCGGATCTCGCCGTTCAACAGCGGTTTCAGCCAGCGTTCTTTCTGTTCGGCCGTGCCGACGCGCTCCAGCACCTCCATATTGCCAGTGTCGGGCGCCGAGCAGTTGAGGGACTCCGAGGCCAGTGGCTCCTTGCCCAGCTCGGCGGCGATATAGGCATAGTCGAGGTTGCTCAGGCCCTCGCCGGTCTCGGCGTCGGGCAGGAAGAAGTTCCACAGGCCCGAGGCCTTGGCCTTCTGTTTGGCGCCTTCCAGCAACTCCAACTGGCCGGGCGCCCAGCTCCAGCGGTCGGTCCGGTTCTCTCCCAGGCGGTGGAATTCCGCGCCGATGGGCGCGACATTGTCGGCGATATGCTTCTTGACGGCCTCATAGAGAGGCGCGGCCTTTTCGGACATCGCCAGGTTATTGAGGTCTGATTGGGGGTCCAGTGGCGTCATGACGATTTCCTCGCTGATATTTATTCCCGGGCGTCGCACGATCACGCGCTCCAAGCCAAGGCCTTTGTCGCCGGCGCCGCGATTGAGCCGCAAGCATCGGAGCGTGGCGCGATCCGCGCCTGGATAAATCAACTCCAGCGCCAGGCGGATCGCCGCCAGCTATAAGGAGATCGACCATGACCCAATCGCCCTCGATGACCGGCCGGATCGAGGCCCTGGCGGCCTTCATCCGCGACCATGCCGACGAGCCGTTGCCCCTCGCGCGGCTGGCGGACGAGGCGAACCTGAGCCCCTTCCACCTGCAACGCACCTTCAAGGCCGTACTCGGGGTCAGTCCCAAGGAATATCAGGCCGCCGAACGGCTGAGGTCGTTCAAGGCCAAGTTGCGCGGCGGCGACAGCGTGCTGGGCGCGACGTTCGAGGCCGGCTACGGCTCGACCAGCCGGATCTATGAGCAGGTGGATGGCGGCCTGGGCATGACGCCATCGGCCTATCGGGCCGGCGGGGCGGGAGAGGGCATCCTGTATGCGGTGCGCCAAACGGCGCTGGGCCTGCTGATGATGGCGGCCACCGGCCGCGGCGTGTGCTTCGTCCAGTTCGGCGACAGCGCCGAAACCCTGCTGGACCAACTTCGGACCGAGTTCCCTATGGCTGAACTGCACGTGGCCGGAGACGGCGCCGAAGCATCGCTGGATGCCTGGATGACGGCGCTCGACGATCACCTGTCGCGATCCGCGCCCCGGCCCGACCTGCCGCTCGATCTGCGTGGCACGGCCTTCCAGGTGCGGGTCTGGCGGTTCCTGCTCAGTGTGAAGACTGGTGAAGTGGTCAGCTATTCTGAGCTCGCCGAGGGCGTCGGCGCGCCGAAGGCCGTGAGGGCGGCGGCCAGCGCCTGCGCCGCCAACCGCCTGGCGGTGCTGATCCCTTGCCACCGCGCGCTGCGGGCTGACGGCGGCCTCGGCGGCTATCGCTGGGGGCTTGAGCGCAAGCGCGCGTTGCTCGACGCTGAGCGGGCCGCGGCGGTGGCGTCGTGACCGACCTGCTCGCCGACCTCGATCGGGACGGCTTTGCGGTGATCCCGGGGCTTCTTGACGCCTCGGACGGTGCGGCGCTGACGCGGATCTGGGCGGAGGACGAGGGAACTTTCCGCAAGACCGTGAACATGGGCCGGCATGGCTATGGCCAGGGCGAATATCGCTACTTCGCCCGGCCGCTGCCGGATATTGTCCAGCATCTGAGGGAGAGCCTCTATCCGTCTCTGGCGGCGGTCGCCGACACATGGGGCGAACGCCTGGGATCGCCCCGCCGCTGGCCGGCCGCTCACGCCGAACTGGTCGCCGAGTGCGCCGCCGCCGGCCAGACCCGGCCGACGCCGCTGATGTTGTGCTACGGCCCTGGCGACTACAACCGCCTCCACCAGGACATCTACGGCGAGCTGGTGTTTCCGCTCCAATTGGTGGTCCTGCTGGACGCGCCCGGCCAGGATTTCACCGGTGGCGAGCTGGTGTTGTCCGAGGGGCGAGCCAGGATGCAGTCACGCCCGATCGTGGTTCCCCTGGCCAAGGGCGACGCTGCGGTGATCCCGGTACGCGAGCGCCCAATCCAGGGCGCGCGCGGCTGGTCCAAGGCCACGATGCGCCATGGCGTAAGCGAAATCCGTTCGGGACTGCGCCGCACCCTGGGCGTAATCTTCCACGACGCGGCCTGATCCATCGACCCAATCGCGCCCGGAGACCAGAATGTCCCAGATAATAACCCCCACTCCCAACGCGGCCCAGATCGACTACTGGAACGCCGCCGCCGGACCGATCTGGGTGCAATACCAGGAACAGCTCGACCGGCAGATCTCGCCTCTTGGTCGTGAAGCGCTGCGTGTTCTGGCTCCGGAGTCGGGAGAACGCATCCTCGATATCGGCTGTGGCTGTGGTCAGAGCACCCTGGAAATCGCGGCTCTCGTTGGTTCGTCCGGGAAGGTGGTCGGCGCCGATATCTCGGGGCCGATGCTTGAGGTCGCTGGCCAAAGGCCGCTGCGGCACGGGGTGGCCCGGCCCGACTTTCGCCGTATCGACGCTCAGACTGGAGATCTCGGCGGCGCGGCGTTCGACGCAGCCTTCTCGCGGTTCGGAGTGATGTTCTTCAGCGATCCGGTCGCGGCGTTCCGCAACATCCGCGCGGCGCTCAAGCCCGGCGGCCGGCTGGGCTTCGTCTGCTGGCGGCCGTGGCGGGATAATCCCTGGATGCGCGGGCCGATGGAGGCCGCCCAGCCGTTCCTGCCGCCCCAGCCACCCATGGACCCGCTGGCGCCCGGCCCCTTTGCCTTTGCCGACTCGGATCGGGTGCGGTTGTTTCTTGAAGCCTCGGGCTTTGGTTCGATCGCCATTGAGCCCTTCGACATGCGGATTGGCGGTTCGACGGTCGAGGAGACGCTGAACCTGTCGTTCCGGATTGGCCCGCTGGGGGCCGCCCTGCGGGAACGGCCCGATCTGACGGAGGCTGTCTCTGGCGCGGTCCGGGAGGTGCTCAAGGCCCACGAAACCCCGGACGGCGTGCTGATGCCGGCCGCCGTATGGATCGTTCAGGCCCGCAATCCCGGGTAGCGCGGGGCGAAGCTCAGCGCAGCACGTCCGCCGCGTCCAGGGCGGCCACCCTCGCTTCATCATAGCCGAGGATGCCCATAAGCACCTCCCGCGCGTCGCGGCCGAAGTGCGGCGCGGCGCGGAGGTATTGGGCCGGCGTTTCCGACAGAGCGAATCGGCTGGCCTCGATCACGCTGTCGCCGCCCAGGGGATGGGGCAGGCGCACGAAATGCCCGCGGGCGACCAGCTGTGGATCGGCCAGCATGTCGGCGCTGTCGGCGGCGCGGTGGACCGGGACCGCCAAGGCCTGCAGGTCCCGTTCGATGGCGGCGACGTCACGCGTCTGGGTCCAGGCCTCGATCAAGGCTTCCAAGCGGTCCTCATTCGCCTTGCGTCCCGCCAGGGTGGAAAAGGCGCCGTCCAAGGCTTCGCCTCCGATCAGGCCCGCCAACTTTGACCACTCGGTGTCGTTGCAGACGGCGATCGCCACCCATCGATCCTCGCCGGTGCAGGCGAACACGCCGTGAGGCGCGAACTGCGGGTCTCGATTGCCCATCGGCGTTGCGACGCGGCCGGTGTCGGCCGCGTCGGCCACCTGAGGTGCCAGAAACTGAATGCCCGCCTCGGCTTGGGAGATGTCCAGCCAGGAGCCCTCGCCGGTGATCCGCCGATGGTCGATCGCGGCCAACAGCGAGACTAGGCCGAAGCGTGGCCCGATGAAATCCGTATACGGACCATACGGGCCGATCGGCGTCTGGCCCTCCCGCCCGACGATCGCCTGATAGCCGGCCATGGCCGCGCCGACGTTGCCGTAGCCGCCGAGGGTGGAGGCGGGGCCGGTCTGGCCCATCAGGGATGTGGAGACGCCGATCAGCCGTGGGTTGGCGGCGCGCAGGCTGTCCGCGGACAAACCCCATCGCGCCATCTGTCCGGGAACGAAGCTCTCCACCAACACATCGGCCCACAGCGCCAGATCCCGGATCACCGCCTGGCCTTCGGGCCGGGCGAGGTCAAGCGCTAGGCCGAGCTTGCCGGTGTTGTAGGTGTCGTAGAGCGCGCAACGCTGAGGGTCCGGCTGTCCGCCGGGGAATGGACCCATCAGCCGCGCGGTCTCGATCCGCACCGACGACTCCACCCGCACCACCGTGGCCCCGAAATCCGCCAACGTTCGCCCCAGCGCCGGACCAGCCACCACCCAGGCAAGGTCGAGGACTTTGAGGCCTTCTAACGGGCGGACTTCCCCCAGAAGGGGAAGAGAGGCGCCCTTCTCCTCCCCTTCTGGGGGAGGGGGGCCGCGAAGCGGTGGAGGGGGCTCCAGCCTGGCGAACACTTCATCGTTATGCTCGCCAACCCCCGGCGCTCCGCGCGGCGGCGCGAACATCCCCTCGGGCCCCACCGCGAACCGGCCCGGCAATGTGCGGGGTAGGCCTCCCTCGTCGATAGTGACGAAATAGTCCCGCGCCTTCAGGTGGGCGCTGGCCAGCAGGTCGGACATGGTGTTGACCGGCGCCAGCAGCAGCTTGCGGGCTATGGCCTCCCGCAGCAGTTGCGCCTTGGCGCGGGGCGCCAGAAACGCGGCCACGGCCTCCCGCGCGGCCTCGACATCCACCATGATCGGATCGTCGGGCGCGGGGCGCATCTGGATGGCCGTCCAGTCCCAATCGGCGAACCTGTCCGGCAGGGCGCCTTCGGCCTTCATCCAGGCGAACAGGCTGTTGCTGCGCGGGCCGCCGGGGCCGCCGCCGATCATCAATTCGACCAGTCCATCCGTGACCCGCCATTTGGGTCCGCGCGGCTGCGGCTTTCCATCGGGTCCGGCGGGCCGCTTCGGCTGTGGCGGGAAGACATTGTAGTTAGGGTGGCCAACGGCGGCGGCGGTGATGTTGGACAAGGTCGCGGGAGTCACGCTCTGCTGGACCGAGATGTCCACGTGCTGGCCCCGTCCTGTCGCCAGGCGCGCGAAATGGGCGATCAGGGCGCCGGCCGCGGCGTCGGCGGCGCCGTGCAGCCAGGCCTGTGGCGCACTGATCCGCAGCGGCGGCCCCTCGCTATCGCGGTGTGGGAACAATGGCCCGCCGGCCGCCCACAGCGTCAGCTCCGAGGCCGCCCAGTCGCGCTTAGGCCCGTGCCAGCCGAACGGGGTGATGGAGACGTGGATCAGTCGGGGGTGGCGCGCTTTGACAGAGCCGGGGTCCAGCGCCAGGTCCGCCATTTGGCTGCGGTCCCCCGATTCGATCAGGAAATCCGCGCCCTCCAGCAGCCTCTCAAGCCGCTCCCGGCCCACCGGGGTTTCCAGATCGAGGGTGACGCTCCGCTTCCCCGCCGCGAAGGCCGACCAATAGAACGACCCGCCCCGGTCATCCAAAGGCGCCACGCGCCGCGCGCTCGATCCGCCCGGCGGTTCGACCTGGATGACATCCGCCCCCAGCTTCGCCAGCATCTGCCCAGCCAGCAGGCCCCGTTCGTCGGTGAGGTCGACGACCCGATAAGGAGCCAGCCAGCCGGTCATGACTCAATTCGCCCCCGTTGCCTTGGTCTTCGACCCGACAGTGGGGGCATGTCGCGCGCGGAGCAAGAGAGGCCGCGCACCCCGCCTCAACCCCGCCCGCGCGACTGGCTTCCGGCGATATATTCCATCGCCGCTGGCGTCAGGGCGAAATGGTCGTCCTCGGTGGGAGCAGGGCGTTCCACCACGGCCAGCGGCGGCGGCGCGCCGTCGAGCACGCGGAACAGGCTGTCGTCGCGCTCGTCCCAGATGATCGCCATCTCGCCCAGCCGGGCCGCGTCGGCGCCCAGGCCCTTGCGCACTCTGGGTTCGGCCAGGCGCGCGGGACTGATGCGCAGCATCACCCGCCCGCCGCCCATGTCGTCGCGCAGGTCGGCGTATTCGAGAACCGTGTTGATCAGGGCGCCGGAGGGCGGCTGGCGCAGGCGGGTGGTGGTCTTCCCGCGGCTCGTGGTGTTCTTGAAGCGAGGGCGGTGGGCGATGAAGGCGGCCATTGGGAGGCTCCTGGGCTTGAACGTGAAACCACGTCTAAGCGGAACTTGCGTCAGAAACGGTCGTGGACTCGGTGGAAACCTTGAACGCGTTCTAAACTCCTGCCAGTGTCGAGCTTGCTGAGGCCCTGGCGGGTGGCGTGGGTCCGTCGCGGCGCCGATCAGGAGATCACCGGTTTGAGTCCGACGGCCGCTCTGGCGATACAACCCCTGAGCCGCCGCGAGGCCGGCAAGGCCGAGCGCCGGCGCCAGATCATCCAGGCCGCGAGGGATCTGATTCGCGAAACCGGCAACGCCGGGCTCTCCATGCGTGGCCTGGCCGCCAGGGCCGGAGTCAGCCTGGCGACGCCCTACAATCTGTTCGGGTCAAAGCGGGCGATCGTCGTGGCGTTGCTGCAGGATGTCCGGGAGTTCCAGGAACGGTTCTCCACGCTTCAGGCCACCGATCCGCTGGAGAACATCTTCGCCGCTTTGGACTTGTCAATACAGTTCTATATCGGTGACCCTCCTTTCTATCGCACCCTGTGGTCGGCGGTGTTCGACACCTCCGACGGCGTGCGCGGCGAGATTCTAAACCCCAAGCGCGACGCTTTCTGGCGCGGCCTGGTCCTCGACGCGGTCCGCTCTGGCGTGATCGCCGGCGAGGTCGATGCCGACCTGCTGCTGCGCCACCTCGAATCGGTGCTGCGCTCGGTAATGTTCGACTGGGTGGTGGGCGAGATCAGCCCCGCGCGGGTCGGCGCCATGGCCCGGCACGGCTACGCCTTGATTCTGCTGGGCGCCGCCGCCGATGACTGGCGCGGCCCGTTGCGAGCGCGGGTCGTGGAGGCTCAGGCGTTGCTCAGCGCGGCGACCTGATCCGGCTGTTGCCGATATGTGTCAGTGCGGCGTCCATCCGATCGCGATCGCCCGTGCGTGCTCAAGGCGACTGGACATGATCCTATAACGCGATCTATTTTCTGCCAAATATCGAACCAGCCAGAGCGGGCGCGCTGCGCCCCTGTCTCTCGGATCGGCGACAAACTGACTTCGGCGAACGAGGTCTGCAGGAGGAGGAAACGTCTTGTCACGCACCAAACTGGCCCTATTCGGCGCCGCGGCCGCGGCCGCTATTTTCGCGATGCAATCGGCCCCAGTCTATGCCGCCGCCGCCGCCGCGTCCAACGAAGGAGTCGGCATCAACGAACTGGTGGTCACCGCGCAGAAGCGTGAAGAGAGCATCCAGAACGTCGGCTTGTCGATTCAGGCCGCCAGCGGTGATAAACTGCAAAAGCTTGGCATCACCAGCACCGAGGATCTTCAGAAAATCGTCCCGGGCTTTCAGTCCACTCCGAACTATTACGGGACCAACGTATTCACGATCCGCGGCGTCGGCTTCCAGGACACATCCCTGGCCGGCAACCCGACCGTCAGCGTCTATCTGGACGAAGCGCCGTTGCCCTTCTCCGCCTTGACCAACGGCGCCACCCTCGATCTGCAGCGGGTTGAAGTGCTCAAGGGTCCGCAAGGCACCCTGTTTGGCGAAAACGCCACCGGCGGCGCAATCAACTATGTGGCCAACAAACCGGGACAAGCCTTCGACCTTGGCGTCAACGCCAGCTACGCCCGCTTCAACGACGCCGATATTTCGGGGTTCGTGAATCTGCCGGTCAACGACACCCTGGCCGTCCGCCTCGCCGGCCGGTACAACAGAAGCGGCGAATGGCAGCATGGCTATGGTCCGACGGCCAGTCAGTCGCTCGGGGGCAAGGATTTCCTCAACGGGCGCCTGTCGGCGCTGTGGCAGCCGACCAGCAAATTCAAGGCCCTGCTGACGCTGAACAGTTGGCAGGACAAGGGCGCCACCCAGGCGGGCCAACTCTACGGTATCGCTGAACTGAGCACGCTGGCGCCTCTGGCCCCCGGCATCCTCAACTATCCGCTGGCACCACACGACAATCAGTCGGCGGGCTGGAACACCTGTGTCAACAACAGTCCCTATGACCCTATCGCCAACCAGACTGGCGCGGTTTCCGGAACCGGACCTCAGGTTCCCACCAATCTGCCGGGTGTGTTCGAATCTCAAGGACCTGGCTCAACGGTGCAACAGGGCGGCCAGCCGACCAGTTGCGAGCCGCTGCGCAAGAACAACACCTTCTTCAGCGGTGCGCTGCGGATGGACTATGACCTTGGCGGCGACATGACGGTCACTTCGATGACCTCGTTCGAGCGCTTTAGCCGTCACGCGGCGATCGACGGGTCCGGGATGGCGATCCAGGACTATCAGTCGCTTCAGCACGGCAAGATCACCAGCATCTACCAGGAACTGCGCGTTTCGGGCAGGTTCAACGGCAAGGGCTCCTGGACCGTCGGCGGCAACTATCAGCACGACGATACCTGGGATCAGTTCCTGCAGACTTATAACGCCTCGACGGCCAGCCCGACACTGTTCCTCTACGATCCCCAACAGCCGTTCAGCACGGCATTCGGTCTTCCGCTGGGTCCGACCAAACCTACTGATGTCCAGACCAACAACACCTATGCCGCGTTCGGACACGTCGAGTATCCGATTCTGCAGAACCTCACCATCCTGGGCGGCGTGCGCTATACCGAGGCCGACAAGCTGGGCGGGGTGTGCGGCAACGACAGTGGCGATGGCACCTGGGCCAATATAGCGTTCCTGTTGCAGTCTTTCGAAGGCAGTACGAAGCCGGTACTTTCGCCGCCCGGCAGTTGCGCCTCAACCGGCAGCGCGGCCCAAAACTTCAACTCACCGCCGAACGGAGGCCTGTTCTACGCGACGCTGAATCAGAGCAATGTGGCCTGGCAGGCGGGTGTGAACTGGAAGCCTCTCGCCGACACCCTGTTCTATGTGAATATCAGCCAAGGGTACAAGGGCGGCTCGTTCCCGACAGTAGCCCTGGCGACGATCCAGCAGATCAGGCCTGTCGTTCAGGAAAGCTTGTTGTCCTATGAAGTTGGCGTCAAGACGGCGCTACTCAATAGGCAACTCCAGGTGAACGCTGCCGCTTTCTACTACGATTACAGCAACAAGCAGATCCTGGGTTCGGTCTCCGACGTTCTGTTCGGCGCTCTTCCCTCGCTGGTCAACGTTCCGCAGTCGCACGTGATCGGTTTCGAAGTTTCCGGCGTCTATGCGCCCGATTGGCTTCGTGGACTGACGATCACCCCGGCGATCAGCTACCAGTACAGCCGGGTCGATACATCCTCCAGCACCAAGTGTGACGGCTCGGCGACCGACGGGTTCTCACCGTCGGGAGGGCAAAAGAACCCGGCATTGCCTGGTTACATTGCCTGCGTGCCTGGTCATTACTATAACTTCGACCCCTACGGCCAATACGCAGATTTCACTCACGAAGCCTTCCCGTCCGCTCCGGCCTGGCAGGGATCGGTGGACGGCGAGTATGATTGGGTCGTCCACAACGACTTCAAGATGTATTTCGGCGGGGCGATCAGCTTCGTCTCCTCGACCAACACTGGTTTCGTCAACCGCACGCCAACCCCGGCCTTCTACGCCGGAGCGACTCCGTTGCCCGGCTACAACCCCGCGACGCAAAAGTTCACGTATCTGACATGCTCCGGCGCCACCTCGGCGACCCCGGTCGGTCCCTGCCCGACCAACCACCCCAACGATCCGTTGGCCGTGCCCGGTTATGTGCTGGTCGATCTGCGTCTGGGCGTCACGCACGGTAACTGGGGCTTCCAGGTTTGGGGCCGCAACGTCACCAACAAATGGTATTGGACTGGCGCCTATCACGTGAACGATGTGCTGCTCCGCTACACCGGCATGCCCGCCACTTACGGCGCGACCTTCAACTACAAGTTCCGCTGAACCCGCTTGGCGCGGGCTTCGGCCCGCGCCATTCTTTCGATCGAGGCTGGGAGAGGCGAAAGTCTCTCCCAGCCTTTTTTCGTTTGACGCTATAAGCGGGCGTCAACCGTCGGAGACGCGCCATGCCCAACGCCGCCTTGATGGAACGCCGCGATCGCGCGTTGGGGGCAGGGGCGGCGCTGTTCTACCGCCAGCCCTTGCACATCGTGCGCGGCGAAGGCGTCTACCTGTACGACGCCGACGGCCGACGCTATGTCGACATGTACAACAACGTGCCGTGCGTCGGACACGCCCACCCTCGCGTGGTCGAGGCAATGGCCAGGCAACAGGCCACGCTCAACGTCCACAGCCGCTATCTGCACGATGGGATCGTGGCCTTCGCCGAGCGTCTGGTCGATCTGCATGGCCCGGCGATCGAAAGCGTGGTGTTCAGCTGCAGCGGCACCGAGGCCAATGAGATCGCCCTGCGCATGGCGCGCTTCGCCACCGGCCGGCGGGGAATCCTCTGCACCGACGCCACCTATCACGGCAATAACGACATGGTCGGAAGCTTGAGTGACCTCGGCGGCCGTGAGGTGGCGGCTCCCGACGTTGCGGCCTTCGCTTTTCCCCAGACCTTTCGGCCCATTGCGCCGGACCTCACGGGCGAGGCTCTGACCGACGCCTACCTGGAAAGCCTTGAAAGCGCGATCCAAAGGCTGGAGGCGTCAGGCGCGGGTGTCGCCGCCCTGATCGTCTGTTCTGTGTTTGCCAACGAAGGCCTGCCCGACGTCCCGCCCGGCTTCATGGCTCGGGCCGGTGAACGGGTGCGCGCCGCCGGCGGTCTGGTGATCGCCGACGAGGTTCAGGCCGGCTATGGCCGCTGCGGCCAATGGTGGGGCTATGGCGTCACCGGCTTCACTCCCGACATCGTCGTCACCGGCAAGCCGATGGGCGCCGGCCTGCCGCTCGCCGCCACCGCCGCCAGCCGCGCCCTGGTGGAGATCTTCAGGCGAAACACGCGTTATTTCAATACCTTCGCCTCCAGCCCGCTACAGGCGGCGGTGGGCATGGCGGTGCTGGATGTGATCGAGCAAGAGGGACTGATCGAAAACGCCGCCACCGTGGGTCCCGCGTTGAAAGCCGCCCTGGAGGCTCGAAAGCATCGCTGGAACGCGATCGGCGACGTCCGCGGCGTGGGCCTGTTCATCGGTATCGAAATGGTCGACGCCGATGGCCGGCCCGATTGTGAACAGGCGGTGGAGGTGGTCAACCGACTAAAAGACTTGGGTTTCTTGACCAGCAACGCCGGCGCCGATGGCAATGTGGTCAAGATCCGGCCGCCGCTGGTGTTCTCGCGGGATGACGCCGATGCGTTCCTGGTCGCCTTCGACGCGGTCGTCGACGACCTCCGTGGATAGGGGCGCGGCCGCCGAACGCTACCTGCCGGCGGCGTGGGGAGCGGTCCAAAGCTTTCCCATCGTGCCCCGCGACCTGAAGCCGGTGTGGATTTCCGAGAATGTGACCTTCCGGGTCACCGACGACCGGGACGGCGGCGCCTATGTTCTACGCCTGCATCGTCCGGGCTATCACGGCTTGGACGCGCTCAATTCCGAACGGGCCTGGACCGAAGCCCTGGCGCGGGCGGGCGTCGGCGCGCCGGTGGGTCTGAGGACCAGGGAAGGCGTCTGGTTCGTTCCTGTCGCCGGGCCGGACAACGACGAGACACGCTATGCGGGCATGGCCAGCTGGACGGAAGGCGAGGTTTTGTCGGATCTCATGAAGCGCGAGAATGCAGCCGAATCGCCCGGGCGGTTCCGCCAGTTGGGCGCGGCGGTCGCCGCCCTGCACAATCAGGCTGGCGCCTGGACGCTTCCGGCCGGCTTCACCCGTCACGCCCTGGATACCGACGGCCTGATGGGCGAGGCGCCGTGGTGGGGCCAGTTCTGGGATAGCCCGCTGCTGTCCGCCTCGGAACGATCACTGGCGGCGACCACCAGGCTCAAGATCGCCGCCGCCCTCGATCGCCTTGGCCGCGATCGATCGATCTTCAGCCTGATCCATGCCGACCTGCATCCGGACAATGTCCTGGTCTCGGGCGACCGCCTGACGGTGATCGATTTCGACGACGCGGCCTTTGGCTGGCACGCCTACGACCTGGCGGTGGCGATCTTCCACCTCCAGCCCGAGCCGAACTTCGCGCAAGCCCAGGCCGCGCTCATGGCCGGTTACCGCTCGGCTCGCGCCCTCAGCGCAGACACCGAGGCCCTGATCCCGATGTTCCTGCTGATCCGGGGTCTCGCCGTGATCGGCTGGCTGAGCCAGCGGCCGGAACACGACCCCGCGCCGTTCCTGGCCTCGATGAAGGGGCTGATCATGGGCCAGTGCGAAGCGTTCCCGTCACCGACCTAGGCCCCGCCCGTCGATCTGGCTGATGCCCCAACCCGACCCCGAAAACGGATGGTGGCGTTGTAACCGGCGCCATCGGGCGCGTTGTTGACGAATTCCTGGCCCGTGCTGTTGAGCTACAAATCCACCACGGCATAGCCGGCGCCATGGGCATGGGAGGCGGACAGATGACAGTCGATCTCGCCTGGGTTAGTGGTGGGGATGCCCTACCCGGTCGTTACCATGCGGAGTTTGGTCAGTACCTGGTGCGCGCGAGCCGCCGCTGGCCTGATGATTATTTTCGGCGGGTTCCAGGTGGCGTTGTCGCTGGGAGCCCCGTGGGGGAGGGTTGCCTGGGGCGGTGCCTCGGAAATACTACCGCCGGGCCTTCGCCTTGCAAGCGGCGCGGCGGCGATCGTTCTGCTCGCTTCAGCGTCCGCGATGCTGGTCCGCTCTCGGGATATCGGGCGTGGTCTGCCCCAGAGGCCATTCTGGTGGATTAACCTCGTGCTGGTTGTACAGCTTGGGTTGAACACGCTAGGGAACTTGGCCTCGTCTGAACCGGCTGAACGCGTGTTCATGGGCTCGGCATCGACGGCAATATTTCTGTTTTGCTTCGCCGCATTGTTCGGTCAATAACTACAGATATAGAATACTCATTTCTGAACGGCATGATTTCGGCGAAAACCTGTGTCCATTTCCACTCCGCACCTGACGTAACGTCCACCCCAAGATCGGGCCGCCGCCACCGTATCTACGGTAATCGACGGTGGTTTTGGTGTCAGGCCGCGACGGCCATCCGCGTCGCTTGGTCGATCGCCCGCTTGGCGTCGAGCTCCAGGGCCTCGAACGCGCCGCCCACCAGACTGGCCTTGACGCCGTCGGCGACCAGCGAGTCGTACAGCGTCCGTAGCGGTTCCTGGCCAGCGCAGACGATGATGGTGTCGACCTCGAACAGGCGGTCCTCGCCGCCGACCCGTGCGTGCAATCCCGCGTCGTCGATCTCCAGATATTCGACCGCGCCGACCATCCGCACGCCGCGCCGCTGCAGGGTGGCGCGGTGCGTCCAGCCGGTGGTCTTGCCGAGGCTCTTGCCCAACGAATCCGCCTTGCGTTGCATCAAGGTGACCTCGCGGCCGGAGGTCGCCACTTGCGAGACCACGCCGGTGACGCCGCCGCGCGGATGGTTCTTGAAATCGATGCCCCATTCCTTGGCGAACACGTCGATATCCATCGCGCCCGACGGCCCCGAGTGGGTGATCAGCTCGGCTACGTCGAAGCCGATGCCGCCGGCCCCCATGATCGCCACTCGCCGGCCGATCTCGCGGCGGCCCATGATGGCGTCGACATAGCTGATCACCTTGGGGTGATCGATGCCCGGCACGTCGGGCTGGCGGGGCGCGATCCCCGTGGCCACCACCACCTCGTCGAAGCCCTCGGCTTTCAGCGCCGCGGCATCGGCGCGGGTATTGAGGCGCAGCTCGATCCCCAGCACCTCGATCATCCGGCGGTAATAGCGCAGGGTCTCCTCGAACTCCTCCTTGCCGGGGATGCGCCTGGCCAGGTTGAACTGCCCGCCGACCTCGCCGGCCGCGTCGAACAGGGTGACCTTGTGGCCGCGCTGGGCGGCGGTGACCGCATAGCTCAATCCCGCCGGACCGGCCCCGACCACGGCCAGCCGTCTGGCCGCGGTGGTGGGCGAATAGACCAGTTCGGTCTCGTTGCAGGCGCGCGGATTGACCAGGCAACTGGTGAGCTTGCCGGTGAAGGTGTGGTCGAGGCAGGCCTGGTTGCAGGCGATGCAGGTGTTGATCTCGTCCTCGCGGCCCTCCAGCGCCTTCTTCACCAGATCGGGGTCAGCCAGCATCGGCCGGGCCATCGAGACCAGATCGGCGTCGCCGCGCGCCAGCACCTCTTCGGCCACATGGGGCATGTTGATGCGGTTGCTGGTGATCAGCGGCACGTTCAGCGCCGCGCGCAGGCGGCCGGTCACCTGGGTGAAGGCGGCGCGGGGCACCATGGTGGCGATGGTCGGCACGGGAGCCTCGTGCCAGCAGAAATGGGTGCTGACGATGGTCACGCCCGCCGCCTCCACGGCCTTGCCCAGTGTGACGATCTCGTCCCAGGCCATGCCGCCGTCCAGCATGTCCATGGCGGCGATGCGGAACACCACGATGAAGTTCGGGCCGACGGCCTCGCGCACGCGGCGCACCACCTCGACCGGAAAGCGCATGCGGTTCTCGAACGATCCGCCCCACTGGTCGGTGCGCTGGTTGGTGCGCTCGACCAGGAAGGTCGACAGCAGATAGCCGGCCGAGCCGATGATCTCCACGCCGTCATAGCCGGCGCTCTTGGCCAACGCGGCGCAGTTGGCGAAGTCGGCCAGCTGTTTCTCGATTCCCGCTTCGTCAAGCTCATTGGGAACATAGCGGCCGATGCGTGAACGGATCGGTGAGGGGGCCACGCATTTGGGCGTCCCGGCCAAGGCGCCGGTGTGCAGGATCTGCATCACGATCTTCACGTCTGGGTCGGCGGCGTGGACGGCGGTGGTGACCAGCCGGTGCTGCTCGGCTTCTTCCGGCGTCGACAGTTTGGAGCCGCCGCCGGCTTCCTCGTTCGGCGGGATGCCGCCGGTGATGATCATGCCCACCCCGCCGCGCGCCCGCTCGGCGAAGAACACCGCCTGGCGCTCGAAGCCGTTCTTCACGTCCTCCAGGCCGGTGTGCATCGAGCCCATCAGCACCCGGTTCTTCAAGGTGGTGAACCCCAGGTCGAGCGGGGAGAACATCAGCGGATAGCGGTCGGCGCCGGTCATGCGGTTTTCATCCAGGGGGCGCGGCGCTCGGCCGCTCGGGTCAGGCGGGACGCTAGCGGGTGGCCGGTCCGCATTCAACGATCACCAAGGGTAAGGCCGCAGGGAACGTAGCGCCCGGCCGGCGGCGTTCGATCAGGGTGGTGGCCTCGATCACGTCACATCCGAAAAGGAAACCCTATGACCATCCGCATCGCCGGCCACCGGGCCCGCCGGGTCGCCGCCACGGCCAAGCCGGGATTCCTCGACCGCATTGGCCTGCGCGACGCTGAGGTGGGCGATAGCCTGATCCTCGTCAACCACACCCACCAGGACGCCGACACCCCTTACCGCGCCAGTCACGCCGTCTTCGTCTCCGAAGCCTCCGACACCGCCTACATCCACGCCCACTACGCCGCCCCCGGCTGCTACGGCGCCCGCATCGAGCGGGCGTGATGGGGGGCGAATTGCCAGGAAGCGGACACTTTGAATGTCGCAGAAGGGTGGAGAGCGGACCCGGCGAACGGGCCGTGATCAGGCGTGTTGATGCCCGTGGTCGTGCCGGTGGTGCAGGTCTGGATAGTGCGGATGCTTGTGTGTCATCCGGGCGTGGTGGTGTGGGTGGCTGTGCGGTTCGCCCTCCGGATCGCCCGCAGCGTGGGCGTGCTGATGTTGCGCGTCGTGGACGTGGCTGTGGGTGTGGTCGAGCGCCTCGTGCTCGTGGGTATGTGAGTGCCGTTCGGTCAGATGCAGGTAGAGGCCAAGAGCCATCAGTGAGCCCGCCGCGACCAAGCGGGCGGTCAGGGGCTCCTTGAAGATCGCCAGGGCGAGGATCGCGCCGATGAAGGGCGCGGCGGAGAAGTATGCGCCGGTGCGGGCGGCTCCGAGGAAGCGAAGCGCCAGGACGAAGAAAACCAGACTGACCCCGTAGCCGAAGAAACCCACGACTGCGGCGGCGGCCAACGGCGCGATCGGCGGCATACGGGCTCCCAGCATCAGGGCGAGGGAGAGGTTCACGCCCCCCGCGATGAGCCCCTTGATGAGCGCAATCTGCACGGGGTCCGCACTGCTCAATTTGCGTGTCAGGTTGTTGTCGATCCCCCAGGCGAGACACGCTCCTGCTATGGCCAGGGCACCCACGCCGACGCCGCCCACACCGCCTTGCCAGGAGACGAAAACAGCACCCGCCAGGATGGCAAAAGCGCCGAGCAGGAGGCGGCGATCAACGTTCTCTCGAAAAACCAGCCAAGCGATGACCATGGTCGCCAAACCCTCAAGATTAAGCAACAGCGCCGCCGAGGAGGCCGGTGTGGTCGAGAGGCCAATCATCAGCAGCACCGGCCCCACAGCGCCACCTGATAACAAAACGAGAGCAAGCCAAGGCAGGTCGGCCCGCTTCAACGAAGCCTCTTGAGGGCCGATCCCCGTGACGCGTCTTGCTACGTGCACCACTGAAAGCCCGATCCCCGATCCAAGATAAAGGATTCCCGCGAGGAGCCAGGGGCTCAAGCCGCCGCCGAGCATAAGCTTGGCCAAGGGGGTGCTGGCCCCGAACAGAACGGCTGAGAGGATCGCGAGGGGTGCCCCCGGCCATGCAAGCGAGGCAAGCCAAGGGCGGGACTGTCGGTCGGTCATGCGAGCGCCTTAGGGCAGCATCGCCGACGTAGCTATCATGCAGCGCTGACTTTGCCGAAAACGCCGTTGGCATGCTGCCAAGTGAAAGCCTTCATAAATGCGTTCACGTAGTCGCCGGCTTTCGCGCCATAGTCCATCTGATAGGCGTGCTCATACATATCGAGCGCCAGCAACGGAGCCCCGTCGGCGAGCACCATGGTGTGGTCTGCCGCCCAAGTGTTCACCAGCCGGTTGTCGCGGCGACTGTAGGTAAGCAGCACCCAGCCTGAGCCCCCACCCAGCGCCTTTCCCATGCCGGAAAACTCAGCGGCCCAACGGTCGTGACCGCCGAAGTCGCGCTCGATTGCCTGGGCCAGCCCGGGAGTCGGGGGCTCGGCGGCGCGCAGGCCGTTGAAATAGAGTTCGTGCAGGATCATCGAGTTCCAGGCGATCAATTCTTCGCGCTTCAGACCATTCAACGTGAAGACCGGTGCCGTTGCGGGGTCCAGCTTGCCGAACTCGGCGCAGATCGCTCCCAGACGTTTGACTGCACCGACATAGTTATTGTCGTGGTGGCTGGTGAGGAGCTTTTCGGACAGGCCGGGGACCGTCTTGGGATCGAAAGGCAGCGGTATCGGTTTGAATCCAGCCGCGCCAGTGTTCGGCGCAGCCGCTGCCCCCGATTGCGCGGTCGCGGTGGCGGCGAGGGCGAGGCCGGCGACAACGCTCCCGCCAAGCACTGCGCGGCGGTCGAAAGTGGGATTGTTCATTGATTCCTCCTGGTTGTGTTTTTGGACTTCAGGTTGATGGAGCGCAGCGCACGGCTTCGAGGCGTAGTCGGGTGGCCTTCGCCAACTCCATCGGGGCTTCATCCGGGATGGGAAACACCGAACTCACATTGATCTCGCACAAAACATAGCTGTCCTCCCCTCCCGTCGTCCGGGGACCGAGGAGAAAGTCGGCGTCCCAGATGACGGGCAGAGTGTCGGCGGCGATAGAAAGCACTTCACAGAGCCCTGGCGTCCATTCGCGTTCCATCATGGCCCGTAGGCGTTGAAAGCGCAGGTCGAACGGCCCTGAATAGAGGCGCGGCCCCGCCGGCCCGGCGTCCGGCGGCGCAAGCGCCCGGACAAGCTGATGGCCGAACCCAACGACTTGGCCACCGGACATGTAGCAGCGCACCATTCCGTCCAGATGCCGGGGCTGGAACGCTTGGTCGAGCAAACCCCCACCTTCGCCGAAGGCCGTCGCCCGCTCGGACATAAACTCGCTTAGGGGCAGCGTTCGCGGCTCGCTTGCTTTGCGCGCCTCCAGCATGAGAACATTTCCGCCGGCTTTGCGCTCGACCTTCCAAACTCCGATGCCCCCGTTGCCCCGGTTCTGTTTGAGAACCCTTGGTCCGTCACCTAGCCGAAGTGGAAATCCCGTCGTGAAGGCAGAATATGCCTCGTAGAACCAACTGTCGGAGCCCCAACCAAGCGAGCGCGTCCGGTGCAGCACGGCTTTGACACCCATCTTCGCTGTCACGTCGGGATGGGTGCTGACGAAAACGCCGGTTGCGGCTACGTCTCGCAATAGAGTGTCGAGAGCGTTTCGTCGCTCGCCGGTTGCGGTGGTGATAGGGTCCACCCAAACCAACACCCCGTCCACTCCCTGAAGTTGGACGCGCACGTCCGCGTCGAGGTCTTCCGACCAGACGCATGGCTCGGCGGCCATCCCGTGGTTTCTCAGAGCACCGAAGATGGCCGAGAGCCGGTTGTTCGTGGTCGTGGCCTCTACGCGTGCCCGATGGTCCCCTCGCCAAAGCACGGCTACTCGATAGGGTCGGGGATGGGGCTTAGACAACGCGCTCCTCTTCCGGGCAGGCCGGATCGAAAGGAGCGGACCTTGGACGGCGAACCGTCTGGCCGGGCGCCCGCGTTGCCCGGTAGACAGTTAGGCTATCACGAAGCGCGGGGGAATCAACCCTTGCTCGACGGTCAGCGACGGTACCGCTACCCAAGCCCGAAGGAGAAAGATTTGGGGAAACTTGTGGCGCTTTCGATGGTGCTGGCTTTGGCTGTCGCCATCGCCAATCCCACCGTCACAGCGGCTCCGCGTCCGCCGGTGCTGTCGCTGGAACGGACGCTTCCACTGGCCCCGGGCCTAGGGCGCATCGATCATATGGCGGTGGACCTCAGACGCGGTCGGCTGTTCGTCGCGGAATTGGGGTCTGGGGCGGTCGAAGCGGTCGATCTAGCGAGCGGGCGGTCCGTTGGACGCATTAGCGGACTGAAGGAGCCCCAAGGAATAGCCTATCTAGCCGAACGCGATGAGTTGGTGGTGGCGAGCGGGGGAGACGGCTCCATCCGTTTCTATCGGGGTTCAGATTTGAGCCCGATTGGGGTGCTGCCTCTGGGCGAAGATGCCGACAACGTTCGAATCGATCCTCGCGGTCGTGTCGTGGTGGGCTTTGGTTCAGGGGCGCTCGCGGTCATCGATCCCGCGACTCGTCGCATGGTCGCCAAGATCGAATTGGCCGCGCATCCGGAGAGTTTTCAAATTGATGGGGACCGGGCTTTCATCAACATCCCCGACGCTGGGAAGATTGCTGTTGTCGATCTTGCCAAGGGCAAAGTCATAACGACCTGGACGAATCCCGACGTCCGGTGGAATTTCCCGATGGCCTTTGATAGGGCATCGAATACTCTAGCAGTCGTCTACCGTTTCCCTGCGCGCCTACTGATCTTCGATGCATCTTCGGGTCGGGTGATCCAACGATTGGAGACGTGCGGCGATTCCGACGACGTCTTCTTCGACCCGGCGCGGCGGCGAATCTACGTGAGCTGCGGCGCGGGTATGATCGATGTTTTCGAGAGGACTGGCGCGACGTTTAGCCGAGCCGCTCGCATTCCGACCCGCGCTGGAGCGCGCACGTCTTTATTCTCGATTGCGTCAAACCGCCTTTGGGTGGCCGCCCGAGGAGGGCCGCTAGAAGCGCCCAGCGTGCTGATCTTCAGACCCAATTGATAAGCCATCGCTCGCCTAGCGACCGAAATCGTGAGCCGTGATGCAGGGGAACGTCCGCCATGGGTCGAACCCCGTCGTCAGCTTCCCTCCCGACTCAGGACATCCACGGCGCCCGCCACCTTGCGGACGTTGCCGACCGCCGCTGTGGGTGGGGACCTGTCATTGACCTCAAACTGCTTCGCTGCTCGTCTGCGCTCGGCGCGAGGGCGAGGCATGACCATTGGCGGAATGACGCGGGCCGAGACGCTGAGGGCGGTGCTCTTGGGCGCGCTGCTGGGCGCGCTTCCTCATGTCCTCGGGCTAATGTTGGGGTTCGCCGCCTTTGTGGTTAGCCCAATTGCTTTTGCAATAACCTGCACTGTCGGCGGCGTTCTGATTGCCCGTTTTATGCAGAGCGCGCGTTGGTCGGCCGTATTACTCAGCTCCCTTATCGCGGGAGCAACTTTCGTGAGCTTGTTTTACGTGACGTTCGGCGTCTTATCAGTCGTGAATTTCACTCAATTTCACACGGCGTCCGCCGCACCATCAGGCCCAGATGCCGTCAGAGCCGCTGCCACTGTCGTTGCTTATTCAGCCGTGGGTTTCTTCGTTGTCTTCGCCATCGCGGCCACGCTGATCACCGGCGGCGTTCTCCTCGGACGGCTCAGGCAAGTTGGGGGGCGCTCGACTTGACCGAAGGGCCGCTTTGGGTCGCGAACTGTCGCGAGATTGCAGCCAGGAAGCCGACGTTCCAGGCCCTTCGACTTCGGGGCGGGAAGCCTTCCCTCCCGGTGGCGTGGAAACCCAGCAGCAGAGTGAGCGCCCAAAATACCCCCATCGCTCGGAAATGTTCGGCCGAGGCCCGCTCGGTGTTGCCCTGCGGGAGTCCAGATGCCTATGGTCAAGCCGACACGATATGGGGGCGCATACCATGATGAAGGCTTTGCTGCTTTGCGGCGCGATGGCGGGTCTCGTACTCGACGCCGGCCTGGCGAACGCCCAGACCGAAGCCGGGGCCAGCGCGCCCACGCCCGCCACAGAAATCATCGTCACCGGCAGCCGCATCCGCCGTGATCCGCTGGTCCAGGCCAGCCCGGTGGTCGTCATCGACCAAGTGTCGATCCAGCAGACCGGATTGTCGTCGGTCGCCGACGTGCTCCAGCGTCTGCCGAGCGCCAGTGGCGGTCTGAACTCGAAGGTCAACAACAGCGGCAACATCGGCAACCCGCCCGACGGCGGAGGGGTCGGCGCCGGTTCGGCCGAGATCGATCTGCGTTACCTCGGCGCCAAGCGAACGCTCGTGCTGGTCGACGGCATGCGCTTCGTCAACGG
>JAYVYH010000192.1:0-26533 GCA_043784385.1 Caulobacteraceae bacterium
GTTCCGAACGAAGACCGCCATTTCAGTGGCCTGGGATGGCCGCCGTATCTTGCTTCTGGTCGCACGGAGACCAAGGATGCGGCGCGGCACACCGCATCCTGGGCCAGGCCAAATTTCCGACTAAAACGTGATTGGCGGCCTCGCCAAGCAAGGCCGCAGCAGCAGCATCGAAACTCAAATGCCAGGCCAGGCCCGCACCCGCCCTGGCGAACCCGGCGCCAAGATGATACGCGGCGGCGGCCGCAACGCCACAGGAACCAGCCGCATGAGTGCCATCGCCGACATCGTCGCCCGCGAGATTCTCGACAGCCGGGGCACCCCGACGGTCGAGGTGGACGTGTTCCTCGACAGCGGCGCCATGGGCCGCGCCATCGTGCCCTCGGGCGCCTCGACCGGCGCCCATGAGGCGGTGGAGCGTCGCGATGGCGATGCCGCCCGCTACGGCGGCAAGGGCGTGCTGGGCGCGGTGGGGGCCGTCAACGGCGAGATTTTCGACGCGCTTGGCGGCTCCGACGCCGAAGACCAGCGCCGCATCGACAGCCTGTTGATCGAGTTGGACGGCACGCCGTCGAAAAGCCGCCTGGGCGCCAACGCCATCCTCGGCGTCAGCTTGGCCGTGGGCAAGGCGGCGGCGGAGTCGGCGGGCCTGCCGCTGTATAAATATGTCGGCGGGGTAGGGGCCAGGGTGCTTCCGACCCCGATGATGAACATCATCAACGGGGGCGCCCACGCCGACAATCCGATCGACATCCAGGAGTTCATGATCCTGCCCACAGGTGCGGCGACGTTCTCCGACGCCTTGCGCATGGGCGCGGAGATCTTCCACGCGTTGAAAAGAGCGCTGAAAACCGCCGGCCACAACACCAATGTTGGCGACGAGGGCGGCTTCGCGCCCAATCTGGGCAGCGCTCATGAGGCCCTGGCCTTCATTGTCCAGGCCGGCGAGAGCGTCGGATACAAAGCTGGAGCCGACTTCACTCTGGGCCTCGACGTCGCCGCCACCGAGTTTTTTAAGGACGGCCACTATCATCTCGAAGGCGAGGGCAAGGTACTCGATGCGTCGGGCATGGTCGGCTATCTGGCAGCCCTCGTTGACGCCTTCCCGATCGTCTCGATCGAGGACGGCTGTTCCGAGGACGATCTCGACGGCTGGGCGGAAATGACCCGGGTTCTGGGCGGCCGCATCCAGCTGGTCGGCGACGATCTGTTCGTCACCAACCCCAAGCGCTTGGCGATGGGCATCGACAAGGGCCTGGCCAATTCGATCCTGGTAAAGGTCAACCAGATCGGCACCCTGTCGGAAACGCTGGACGCGGTCGATCTGGCCCACCGCAACGCCTACACCGCCGTGATGAGCCACCGCTCGGGCGAGACCGAGGACTCCACCATCGCCGATCTGGCCGTCGCCACCAACTGCGGACAGATCAAGACCGGCTCGCTGGCCCGCTCGGACCGGCTGGCCAAATATAACCAGCTGCTGCGCATCGAGGACCAGCTGGGCGACCAGGCGATCTATGCGGGGGGGGGGGCGGTGAAGCGGCTGAAATAGGCCGTTAGGCGCTTCTTAAATCCCAGGCGTCATGCATAGTGGTCTTGGATTACAACCGGCGAGTCGCTCGTGCTTTTTCAGCTGAAGACCTATCTGCCGACCGCCATCCTGGCGTTCCTGATCTTTTTTTTCACCTTCCACGCCCTGACAGGCGAGCGAGGGCTTTTGCTGGCCAACGAGCGGCGCGCGGCGCTGGCCGACCGGCAAAAGCTGCTGAAGGAACTGCAAGCCGAGCGCGCGGCGCTGGAAATCAAGGCCCACTATCTGCGCAACGAAAGCCTCTCACTCGATCTGCTTGAGGAACGCGCCCATGAGGAGCTAGGTTTTGTCGCTCCGGGTGATTATGTCCTCCGCGAGGCTTCTACCCACGGCTGAGTGTCGGGCGCCGTCGGCCGGGGTTTCGTATACGGCAGCCTTCGATTTCGCGGGAGATAAGCATGGCGCGTCAGAGCGCTTCCAAGAGTGTGAAGGCGGCCCCGGCCCGAGCCAAATCCTCCACGGCGGATGGCGGGGCGCTAGCCGGTTACTACAAAACTATGCTGCTGATCCGCCGTTTCGAGGAACGCGCAGGTCAGCTCTACGGCATGGGCCTGATCGGCGGCTTCTGCCACCTCTACATCGGCCAGGAGGCCATCGCGGTTGGGATGCAGGCCGCTAAGCGGGACGGCGACCAGGTTATCACCGGCTATCGCGAACACGGCCACATGCTGGCCGCTGGTATCGATCCGAAGGCGGTGATGGCCGAACTCACCGGCCGGGCCGCCGGCGTCTCGCACGGCAAGGGTGGCTCGATGCACATGTTCTCGACCGAAGCTGGCTTCTACGGCGGCCACGGCATCGTCGGGGCACAGGTCAGCCTGGGCACGGGCCTTGCCCTGGCCAACCAATACCGCGGTGACGGCAAGGTGGCTTTTGTCTATTTCGGCGACGGCGCCGCCAACCAGGGCCAAGTCTATGAAAGCTTCAACATGGCCGAACTCTGGAGCCTGCCGGTAGTCTATGTGATCGAGAACAACCAATACGCGATGGGCACCAGCTTGGCCCGGTCCTCATCGGAAACCCAACTGTTCAAGCGCGGCGCCAGCTTCAATATCCCGGGGGTCGAGGTCGATGGCATGGACGTGGTCGCGGTGCGCGATGCGGGGCTGGCCGCCGCCGAACACGCCCGCTCGGGCAAGGGGCCGTTCATCCTGGAGATGAAGACCTATCGCTATCGCGGCCACTCGATGAGCGATCCCGGCAAATACCGCACCCGGGAAGAGATCGACGCTGTGCGCAAGACCCGCGACCCGATCGAGCACCTGCAGGAACGCCTGGAAAGCCAGGGTCTAATCGACGAGGCGACGATGAAAGCCATCGACGCGGAGGTCAAATCGATCATCGCCGACTCGGCCGAGTTCGCCCGCACGGCGCCCGAGCCGGAGCCCGCCGAGCTCTACACCGACGTCTATGTGGAGACGGCGGCGTGAGCACCGACATCCTGATGCCCGCGCTGTCGCCGACCATGGAGGAGGGCACGCTCGCCAAGTGGCACGTCAAGGTCGGCGACACGGTCAAGTCCGGCGACGTTATCGCCGAGATCGAGACCGACAAAGCGACCATGGAAGTCGAGGCCGTCGACGAGGGCGTGGTGGAGTCGCTGCTGGTTCCCGAGGGAACCGAAGAGGTCAAGGTCAACACCCCAATCGCTAGGCTGGCCGGTGGGGCTAGCGCGTCGGACGCCCCCCCCTCACAGCTTGCGGCCTCGTTCTCCCCTGAGGGGGCAGAGAAAATAGAGGAAACACCAAAACCCATCCCCTCCGCCTCTGGGGGAGGGGAACCATGTATTGGTGGAGGGGGCGACACCGCCAAACCGCCGCAAGCCGACCCCGCCATCCCCGCCGGAACGCCAATGGTGAAGAAAACTGTCCGCGACGCTCTGCGCGACGCGATGGCCGAGGAAATGCGCCGCGACGAGAGCGTATTCCTGATGGGCGAGGAGGTCGCCCAGTATCAGGGCGCCTATAAGGTCAGCCGCGGCCTGCTGGAGGAATTCGGCCCCAAGCGGGTGATCGACACACCGATCACCGAGCACGGCTTCGCCGGCCTCGGCGTCGGCGCGGCCATGGCTGGCCTCAAGCCGATCATCGAGTTCATGACCTTTAACTTCGCCATGCAGGCGATCGACCACATCATCAACTCGGCCGCTAAGACGCTTTACATGTCCGGCGGCCAAGTCCGCTGCCAGGTAGTGTTCCGCGGCCCCAACGGCTCGGCGGCGCGCGTCGGCGCCCAGCACAGCCAGGATTACGGGGCATGGTATGCTCAGATTCCGGGGTTGAAGGTGGTGGCTCCCTATGACGCAGCCGACGCCAAGGGCCTGCTGAAATCGGCGATCCGCGATCCCAATCCCGTGGTCTTCCTCGAACACGAGATGATGTATGGCCACGAGTTCGAGATCCCCCAGGTCGACGACTGGCTGGTGCCGATCGGCAAGGCCAAGGTTCGCCGGGTCGGTTCGTCTGTAACCCTGGTGGCCTATTCCCGCATGGTCGGCTTCGCGCTCCAGGCGGCGGCGGAGCTGGAAAAGGACGGTATCGACGCCGAGGTGGTCGACCTGCGCACCCTGCGCCCCCTCGATCACATGACCGTGGTCGAAAGTGTCAAGAAGACCAACCGCTTGGTGACCATTGAGGAGGGTTGGGCCCCGATGGGCGTCGGCGCCGAGGTCGCGGCCCGGGTGGTCGAGCACGCCTTCGACTATCTGGACGCTCCGCCCCTTAGGGTGTGTCAGGAAGACGTGCCGCTGCCCTATGCGGCCAATCTGGAAACCCTGTCGCTGCCGTCGGTCGACAAGATCGTCAAGGCGGCCAAGGCAGTCTGTTACCAATGAACGGGACCGAGTCCTTCAACTGGCAAGCCGGTGGCTGCCATTGCGGAATCGTGCGGTTCGAGGCCGCTCTGCCCAAGGCTATCGAGGCCCAGGACTGCAACTGTTCGATCTGCGCGCGCACCGGTTTCATTCACATCATTGTCCCTGAAAGCCGGTTCAGGCTGCTGGCGGGCGCCGACAGACTGACGAGCTACACTTTCAACACCGCGACCGCGCGCCACCTGTTCTGTTCGGTTTGCGGCGTGAAGAGCTTCTATCGGCCGCGCTCGAACCCGGACGGCTGGTCGGTCAACGCCCGCTGTCTCGACGACGCCGACGACCTTTCGATCACCATCATGGCCTTCGACGGCCGCGATTGGGAGCGTCATGGCGCCGATCTCGCCCACCTCTCGGACGAGGCCTCATCTCCAAAGGAAGTCCAATCTTCAAAGGAAGCATTGTGAGCACCGACGTCCTGATGCCCGCCCTGTCTCCGACCATGGAGGAGGGGACCCTGGCCAAATGGCACGTCAAAGTCGGCGATGCGGTCAAATCCGGCGATGTGATCGCCGAAATCGAGACCGACAAGGCCACCATGGAAGTCGAGGCGGTCGATGAGGGCGTAGTCGAAGCGCTGCTGGTTGAAGAGGGAACCGAGGCGGTCAAGGTCAACGCCACGATCGCCCGCCTAAGTGGCGGCGAGGGGGCGGCAGCGTCCACGGCCCCCCCACAGCCTTCGGCCTCGCTCGCCCCAGAGGGGAGAGAGAAGGTCGTGGAAGCCGCACCTCTTAGTTCCTCCCCCTCTGGGGGAGGCGGAGGGGGCGGCGCCGCCGACAAACACGCCGGTGATCGCGTCTTAGCCTCTCCGCTTGCCCGCCGCGTAGCAGCCCAGCGCGGCCTCGATCTCGCCGTCATCAAGGGCAGTGGCCCGTACGGCCGGATCATCCTGCGCGACGTCGAAGCCGCCGTTCCAGGGGCGAAGGCAGCCACCGCGCCTAGTCCCGCGCGCCCATCCTCTCCCCGCGCCGACGCGCCCGAAGCACCACGCCAGGTCAAATCCCTCGAACAGATGGGCATCTTCGCCGGCTCCTACGACCTGCGCCCGATGGACGGGATGAAGAAGACCATCGCCCGGCGGATGACCGACAGCTTCCGAGATATCCCCCACTTCCCGCTGACCGTCGACATCGACATCGACGCGCTGCTGGCCGCTCGCGCCGCCATCAATGCGTTGCTGGCGGCGGAAGGCGTTAAGGTCAGCGTCAACGACATGATCATTAAGGCCGCCGCCGCCGCCCTGAAACGCGTTCCTGACGCCAACACAAGTTATACGCCCGAAGGCATCGCCTTTCACCACCACGCCGACATCGCCGTGGCCGTGTCGGTAGAGGGCGGCTTGATCACCCCGATCATCCGTGCCGCCGAAACCAAAGGCGTGGCCCAGATTGCCAGTGAAATGAAGGATCTAGCCGAAAGAGCTCGCACGCGGAAGCTCAAGCCTGAGGAGTTCCAGGGCGGCACGTTCTCGATCTCCAACCTCGGCATGTTTGGCATCAAGGCCTTCGCTTCGATCATCAACGAGCCCCAGGGCGCGATTTTGTCGGTCGGCGCCGGCGAGAAACGGCCGGTCGTCAAGAACGATCAGCTAGCCATTGCCACGGTAATGACCGTCACCCTGACCTGCGATCACCGGGCGTTGGACGGAGCCATCGGTGCGCGCTGGCTGGCGGCGTTCAAGGGTCTGATAGAAAACCCCATTACGCTGATCGTCTGACCCCATCGTCCGATTGGAGAGACCGCCATGAGCGCCACCAACACCGTCTACGACTTCACGGCTGAAACACTCGACGGGCAGCCGGCGCCACTGGCCGACTATCGCGACAAGGTGGTGCTGATCGTCAACACGGCCAGCAAATGCGGTTTCACCCCCCAGTACGCTGGTCTTGAGGGGCTGTGGAAAAAGTACCAAGACCGCGGCCTGATGGTTCTGGGCTTCCCCTGCAACCAGTTCGGCGGCCAGGAGCCCGGCGACTCCGAAGAGATCGCCAATTTCTGCTCGCTGACCTATGACATCAGCTTCCCGATGATGGCCAAGATCGACGTCAACGGCCCCGAGGTTCACCCGCTCTATGCTTGGCTCAAGCACCAGAAAAAGGGGCTGCTGGGCAGTGAATCGGTGAAGTGGAACTTCACCAAATTCCTGATCGACCGCCACGGCGCCGTCGTCGCGCGTCACGGCCCGACAGTCGAACCCAAGGAACTGGAACGCGCCATCGAAGCGGCGCTGTAATGGCCAATTCGTTCGACCTGGTAGTGATCGGCGCGGGACCGGGGGGCTACGTCGCGGCCATCCGCGCCAGCCAGCTAGGCCTGAAGACGGCCATCGTAGAGCGCGAGGCGCTGGGCGGCGTCTGCCTGAATTGGGGCTGCATCCCCACCAAGGCCTTGCTGAAATCGGGCGAGGTCTATGACCAGCTAGGTCACCTGGCCGACTATGGCCTGGCGGTCGAGGGACGTTCCTACGACTTCACCAAGGTCATCGAACGCTCCCGCAAGGTCGCCAAACAACTTTCGGCTGGTGTCGCCTTTCTGATGAAGAAGCACAAGATCGAGGTGGTCGATGGCGTCGCTCGTCTGGAGGCCGCAGATGGCGTCCCGCGCGTGGTTGTGAAACTCAAGGCCAAGGGCGAGCGGACCCTGACCGCCAAATCGGTAATCCTGGCCACTGGCGCCCGCGCTCGGGTGATCCCGTCGATCGGCTTGGCGCCTGACGGTGACCGCGTCTGGACCTATCGCGAAGCCATGGTCCCTGGGACCGCTCCAGCCTCGCTGCTCGTGGTCGGATCAGGCGCCATTGGCATTGAGTTCGCCAGTTTTTACAGATCACTGGGCGCGGAAGTTACGGTCGTCGAAGCCCTCCCTCGGATCCTGCCGGTGGAGGACGAAGAGATTTCCGGCGTCGCCCACAAGGCCTTCGAAAAGCGCGGCCTCAAGTTCCGGGTAGGGGCCAAGGTGACCGCCTTGACCAAGACCAAGACCGGCGTCGCGCTGACTGTGGAAGCCGCTGGCAAAAGCGAAACCCTGGAGGCAGAGCGCGCCATCGTCGCCGTGGGCATCGAGGGCAATGTCGAGGGGCTGGGGCTTGAAGCGCTCGGCGTGAAGATCGATCGCGGCCACGTTGTTATCGATGCGAATTGCGCGACCAGTGTGCCCGGACTCTACGCCATCGGCGATATCGCCGGACCGCCCTGGCTGGCGCACAAGGCCAGCCATGAGGGGGTCGCCTGCGTCGAGCATATCGCCGGCGTCGGCGGACCCCATCTGGCTACGCCGATCCCCGGCTGCACCTATTCCACGCCACAAATCGCCTCGATCGGCCTGACTGAAGCCCAGGCCAAGGAAAAGGGCCTGGAGGTCAAGGTCGGCCGCTTCCCATTCCGGGCCAACGGCAAAGCCATCGCCGCCGGCGAGACCGAGGGCCTGGTCAAGACAGTGTTCGACGCCAGCACCGGAGCCCTGGTCGGCGCTCACATGATCGGCGCTGAAGTCACTGAAATGATACAAGGTTTCGCTCTGGCCATGACCCTGGAGGCCACCGAGGCCGAGATCATGGCGACGGTGTTCCCGCACCCGACGATGAGCGAGGCAATGCACGAAGCCGCCCTCGACGCCTACGGCAAAGTGCTCCACCTCTGACGGTTCAGGCCGCCTTGCCTTCCGCCTGTGCCATGCGCTGGATGGCCACATAGTCGGTCTTGCCGGATCCCAGGACCGGAATTTCCGTGGTCTTGACGATCCGCCTCGGCACCGCCAGTTCGGGAGCCCCCAGACCCTGGGCGTGGGCGAGAAGCTTTAAAACCTCGGCTCCCTGCTGGTCGGTGACCAGGATCAGCCGTTCTCCCTTCTTGCCGTCGGGCACGGCGATCACCGCGTGCCGGGACGCCGGCCACAGTCCCGCGGCCAGATCCTCAGCCGCCGTCAGCGAGACCATCTCGCCGCCGATCTTGGCGAACCGCTTCACCCGGCCCAGGATCGTGATCCAACTGTCCTTGGTCATCTCCACCACATCGCCGGTGTCGTGCCACCCGTCCTTGGGCGGCTCCAGCGCGCCGGCGGCGTCCAGGTATCCCGTCATGATGTTGGGGCCACGCACGAACAAACGGCCGCCCCGGTTGATCCCCGGGACAGGCTCGACCCGAGTCTCGATGCCGGGCAAAAGCTGGCCAACCGTGCTGCGCCGATTGTCGTCGGGCTTGTTGACCGCGATCACCGGAGACGCCTCGGTGGCGCCATAGCCTTCCAGAACCGGCACCGGGCCGAAGCGTTCGGCGATCAGGTTGTGGGTCTCGTCGCGCACCTTCTCCGCGCCGCAGACGATGAAGGCCAGCCCTGACAGATCGCCCGGCTCGGCTGCCCTGGCGTACTGGTTGATGAAAGTGTCGGTGGCCAGCAGGACGCTTGCCTTCGAGTCCCTGACCAGGCCCGGGATGATCTTGGTGTGCAGGGGGCTCGGATACTGAAACGACCTCAACCCCTGGATCAGGGGCAAGATCGCCCCCGCGGTCAGGCCGAAACAGTGGAAGATTGGCAGCGGATTGAACCACACCCAGTTGGTGTCCAGATCGATATGGGCGGCGACCTGAGCCACATTGGCCAGGATGTTGGCGTGGCTGAGCACCACCCCGCGCGGGGCCCCGAAACTGCCCGAGGTGAACAGCACCACGGCCGGGTCCGACGGTTTCAGCCTGGCGCGAAACCGATGCGGAAAAAGTGAGGCCGCCAGCGCCCGGAGCCGATCGGCCGTATCGATCTTGGCGCGCAGGTCTTCCAGATAAGTGATCTCGCAACGCTCCTCGAGCGCGTCGATCAGATCATGCAGCTTGCCCTGTTCAATGAACCGGTGGGAGGTCAGCACCCGCTTGACCCCGGCCAGCTTCACCGCCGCCCGCAGGTTGCGCAGGCCCGCCGAGAAATTCAGCATGGCCGGAACGCGGCCAAAGGCGTGCAGCCCGAACACCGTCACAATCCCGGCGGTGCTGGACGGCAGCAACAGACCCACTGTGTCCCCCGGGGCGGTGATTTGCGAAATTTTGTGGCCGAGGGCGAAACTGGCCCGAATGAGGTCGGTGTAGGTGAGGGGCTTGCGCTCCTGATCTTCCAGTATGGCCTTCTTGCCGCCAAATCGCCTGGCGGCGGCCAGCAGGGCGTCGAACAAAGTCGATCGACTATCTTTGATGTTGAATGCGCGGGCCATGAGGCGCCGGCCCTCCCTTGAACGATTTGGCCTATAGCTACAACCGCCTCCGGCGGTTGCAAAGTGTGATGAAGCGATGCGCGTACTTGATCCCGAACGCCCGAGGGGCGATCTAGGGGCCATGGCCATTGTCATCGACAGCACCTCGGCGCGGGCGACGCGTCATCCGGAAAAGCAGGCGCGGCCCGATTCGCCGATCCTCCCCAAGCCGTCGTGGCTGCGCGTCCGCGCTCCAGGCTCGGCCGGCTACAGCGAGACCCGCCGGATCGTCAAGACTCATGGGCTGGTCACGGTCTGCGAAGAGGCAGCCTGTCCGAATATCGGCGAATGCTGGAGCCAGTCACACGCAACCATGATGATCATGGGCGAGACCTGCACCCGCGCCTGCGCCTTCTGCAACGTCGCCACCGGCCTGCCAGGGCCGCTGGACCCGACCGAACCGCGGCGGGTCGCGGAGGCCGTTGCCCTGATGGGTCTCAAGCACGTGGTGATCACATCCGTGGACCGGGATGACCTGTCGGACGGCGGCGCGGCGCATTTCGCGGCCACGGTCGGGGCCATTCGCGCCGCCGCCCCACGCGCCACGATCGAGATCCTGACGCCCGATTTCCTGCGCAAGCCGGTCGCCGCGGCAGAGGCCGTGATCGACTCGGGTCCAGACGTCTTCAACCACAATCTGGAGACCGTCCCGAGGCTGTATCTCTCGATCCGGCCCGGCGCGCGCTACTACCATTCCCTGCGCCTCCTGGAGCGCGTCAAGGAGCGAGAGCCTCGGATGTTCACCAAGTCCGGCCTGATGGTCGGCCTGGGCGAGGCCAAGGAAGAGGTCATGCAGGTGATGGATGACATGCGCTCGGCGGGTGTCGATTTCATCACCATCGGCCAGTATCTGCAGCCGAGCCGCAAACACGCGTCGATCGACCGGTTCGTCACCCCCGGGGAGTTCGCGGCGCTCGAAACCATAGCCCGCGCCAAGGGCTTTCTGATGGTGTCGGCCAGCCCACTGACCCGCTCCTCTCATCATGCCGGAGAGGATTTCGCCCGGCTGCGCGAGGCGCGCGACGGCCTCCCGATCGCCAAAGCCTAGGCGACTTGCGACACGTCCTGGTTCGCCACCTGCCGTATCGGCCCGATCAGCTTTTCGCCCTGGTCGGCGATGTCGAGCGCTATCCGCAATTCGTGCCTTGGGTAACTGGCCTGCGGGCCTGGAACCGGCGGACGCGCGAGGGCGGCGCCGTCACCTTGGACGCGGAAGCGCAGGTGAAATTCTCGATCGTCCGCGAGCGGTTCGCCACCCGGGTCCGGCTCGACGCCCAGGCCCGGACGATCGAGGTGTCGCTGATCTCCGGTCCATTTCGACGTCTCGAAAACCGCTGGAGTTTCAAGCCGGAGCCGGAAGGCGTTGAACTGACATTCGAAATCGATTTCGAATTTGGGTCACGCTTTCTGCAAGGGCTGCTGGCGGCCAATTTCGAAAAGGCCGTCACACGGCTGGTGTCCTGTTTCGAAGACAGGGCCGAGGATCTTTACGGTTGAGCGGCCCTACCGCATCCGGTCACGTAACATCTCTAGCGCCGTCTGCACCGCCGCGATCTGAATGTCCCAGCGCTCGTCCAGCTCGAACATCTCCATGGTGTGACGGACCGACTGATTGGCCCGGGCGGTGGCGAAGTGCACCGTGCCCACCGGCTTCATGGGCGTGCCGCCCCCCGGGCCGGCGACACCGGTAATCGCCACCGAGACGTGGGCGTGGGAATTCTCCAGCGCCCCCTCGGCCATCATCCGGGCGATCGGCTCCGAGACGGCGCCTAGGTCGGCGATCAGGTCTCCCGAAACGCCGAGAAGTTCCTGCTTGGCGCGGTTGCTGTAAGCTATGAAGCCGCGCTCGAATACGTCCGAGGCTCCGGGCACGGCGCAGAGCGCGCCCGCCACGAGGCCACCGGTGCAGCTCTCCGCCGTGACGATGCGAAGCGAACGCTCCCGCGCGTCATCGATCACCAGCCGCGCAAGGGTCTGAATTTCGAGGGAAAACATGGCGGTTCCTTGAGTTTCGGTTCACACGGGCATTTCAACGGCGGCGACGGCCTGGGCCGCCAACCCCTCTTCGCGGCCCGTGAAGCCCATCGCTTCGGTCGTCGTGGCCTTGACGCTGACACGGTCGAGCGAAAGATCAAGCAGCGCCGCGAGGCTGGCGCGCATGGCTTCGCGGTGAGGTTTGATCTTCGGCCGCTCGCAGATCAGCGTAACATCGATGTTGGTCACCGAGCCCCCGCGCGCCGCGATCAGGGCCGCGGCATGTTTGAGGAACACCGACGACGGCGCGCCTTTCCATTGGGGGTCGGTCGGCGGGAAATGATCGCCGATATCGCCCTCGCCGATGGCGCCGAGCAGGGCGTCGGTAAGCGCATGCAAGCCAGCGTCGGCGTCGGAATGACCGATCAACGCGCTGGTATGTGGAATCCTAACGCCGCATAGCCAAATCGCGTCGCCCGCGCCGAATCGATGGGCGTCAAAACCCTGGCCAATGCGCACCGAACGGGTCCCACCAGCCATCAATTCAGCCATGGCGAAGTCCTCCGGATAAGTCAGTTTAATCAGCCTCGAATCGCCCGCGATCAAGGAGATCCGCCCGCCGGCGCGCTCCACAACCGCCGCGTCGTCGGTCGGGCTGTCGCCGTCGGGCCAGGCATCATACGCGGCCTTGAGCGCACCGAAGCGAAAGGCCTGGGGCGTCTGCGCCCGCCAAAGTCCGGCGCGATCGACGGTGGTCACATCGCCGGTCGCCGGATTTGCCTTCTTGAGTGTATCGGCCACGGGCAGAGCGGGCAGAGCGCCGTCGGCGTCGGCCAGCGCGTCGATCAGGGCCTTCACATGTCGTCCGTCCACCAGCGGGCGGGCGGCGTCATGGATCAGGACAATTTCGCCGTCGGTGGCGTCGAGGGCATTCAGACCCGCCACGACCGACCGATCTCGCGTCGCGCCCCCGGCGGCCAGGATCCAGCCGGAAAGCCCGTCGAACGCCTTTCTGGCGATGGCCTCGTCGCCGGGCGAGGTCACCACCACGACGCGACGGGCTCCGGCGGTAATCAGGGCTTCGAGGGACCATCGCGCGATGACCTTACCTCGCAGGGTCCGCCACTGTTTGGCCCCGCCCGCGCCCGCTCTTTGCCCGGCGCCGGCCGCGACGATGATAGCGCAAAATTCCATGTGGTTGTTTAGACCGGAGGGCGCATCTGTCCAGGCTTTACGTGCGACCATGGAATGCCTAAACGTTAGGCAAATCGGTTGGGCACAAAATGAGCAATGAAGTTATCATCGGCCCAGTCGCCATCGCGGGGCGGGTCTGGCTGGCGCCGATGACCGGGGTGACCGATCTGCCTTTCCGACGAGCGGCTGTCAGGCTTGGCGCGCCGTATGTCGCCACTGAAATGGTTGCGTGCGAATCGCTGATCGCGGCGCGGCCGGAGATGGTGCGTCGGGCCGCCGTGGGCGATGGCTTGCCGCTGGTGGTCATTCAGCTGGTCGGAGGAGACGCCGGCACAATCCGCGGGGCGGCAGCGATGGCGGCGGCGGCCGGCGCGGCTATCGTCGATCTGAACTTTGGTTGTCCGGCGAAATCCGTGACCGGCGTCGCCTGCGGGTCGGCGCTGATGCGGGATCTGGATGTGGCCGAGGGATTGATCGCCGCGGCTGTCGAGGGCTCGGACCTGCCGGTGACGGTGAAGATGCGCCTTGGCTGGGACGACCGCGCGAAAAATGCGCCAGAGCTGGCGGCGCGGGCGCAAGCGGCGGGCGCGGCGGCGATAACGGTCCACGGACGGACGCGTCAACAGTTCTACGCCGGCATCGCCGATTGGTCGGCGGTCGCCGCAGTTAAGGCCGCGGTCGATCTGCCGGTGATCGTCAACGGCGACGTTGTTGATCTGGCTTCCGCCAGGGCCGCCCTTGAACAGTCGGGCGCCGACGCGGTGATGATCGGCCGTGGGGCGCTGGGGCGGCCATGGATCGCCGCCGCCATCGAAGCCGGGCTGTCCGGTCGCCCGTTGCGTGAACCCGATTCAGAGGAAAGGACGGACATCGTGCTTGAACACCTTGCCGACAGCACCCGCTTCTATGGGGAGAGGCTAGGCGCGAGGATGTTTCGCAAACACCTGTCGGCCTATATCGACCACGCCCCGTGGCCTCGCTCCCCAGAGGCGAGGCGCGCGGCTCGCGCGAGGTTGTGCCGGCTTGAGACCCCGCGCGAGATCGCCTCGGCTCTGATGTCCCTTTGGGGTACCCCCATGGACAGGTTGGCGGCATGACGCAGCTGAAAGTCTTGACGCCGACCCGCCACGTTGAGGCTCTCAGGGCCAACGCCTTCGACGTATGGCCCGAACCGGCCCTATTGATCGACGCTTCCGGAGTCGTCTCGGCGGTCAATGAGGCGGCGGAGGATCTGTTTGGCCAATGGTTGTCGGCGCTGATCCGGGGACCGTTCACCAGGGCGTTGCCGACCAATTCGCCTCTCGTGGATCTCATCGAGCGCTGCCTGGCGGCCCAATCGTCGGTTAAGGTGCGGAATATCGAGGTGGCGTTCTTCGGTCATCCACAGTTCAACGCCGACGCCGCCGCCACCCCGACCCTCGATGGCGCCATCCTGCTCACCCTCCACATCCGGTCACCGACCACCGGCGTGGAACGGGCGACCGACGCCGCCGGGCTGCGATCCGTCTTCGGCCTGGGCCAGATGCTCGCCCATGAGGTGAAGAACCCGCTGGCCGGTATCCGTGGCGCGGCGCAGTTGCTGAAAGGGGCGGCCAGCGCCGAGGACATGCCGCTGGCGCAGCTGATCGTCGATGAGACGGATCGGATTCGCCGACTAGTGGACCGCATGGAGGCGTTCGCGGATGACGTTCCGCCGATCCGGACGCCGGTCAACATCCATCAAGTGCTGGACCGGGTGCGGGCGTTGGCGGCCAATGGCGTCGCCGATGGCTTGGCGCTCCGCGAACACTACGACCCCTCGCTTCCCCCGGTCTGGGGTGAGGAAGACCAGTTGATCCAGATATTCCTCAACCTGACCAAGAACGCCGCCGAGGCGGCGCACTCGCGGGGTGACGGGCGGGGTGAGATCTCGATCTCGACCGCCTATCGCCACGGTGTGAAAATTCGCGGCCACAACGGGCGGGTCGGTTACGGGGCGCCGCTGGAGATCAAGGTGATGGACAACGGACCAGGCGTTCCCCGTCGCCTGCGCGATCACCTGTTCGAACCGTTCGTGACCAGCAAGGCCCATGGGGCTGGTCTGGGCCTGGCCCTCGTCGCCAAGCTGGTGGCCGGCCATGGCGGTCTGATCGACTTTGAGTCCGAGGCCGGTCGAACCGTTTTTCGCGTTCTTTTGCCTACCGCCCCCAACTAAGCATCCTAAGGATAGTTTTCCTATGGCGACCACGCCCCAAAAGATTCTGATCGCCGACGATGACGCATCAATTCGGCTTGTGCTGTCACAGGCCTTTTCGCGCCTGGGCTATGACGTAAGGGCGACAGGCAACGCCGCGACACTGCTCAAATGGGTGACTGACGGCGACGGCGATCTGGTGATCACCGACGTGGTGATGCCCGACGAGAACGTGTTCGACGTCCTGCCCCGCATCCGCAAACTGCGCCCCAAGCTGCCAGTGATCGTGATGAGCGCCCAGAATACCCTGCTCACCGCGATCAACGCCGCCGAAGGCGGAGTGTTCGACTATATGCCCAAGCCGTTTGACCTCGATGACATGGCCGCGATCGCCAAGCGCGCGCTGGAACGGCCGGCGGACAAGGAAGCGGCGAAGGCTCAGGCGCGAGCAGTGCGGGATGAACGCCTTCCCTTGATTGGCCGCTCGGCGCCGATGCAGGAGGTCTATCGCACCATCGCCCGGCTGGTCGGCGCCGATCTGACGGTGCTGATCCTCGGAGAATCCGGGGCCGGCAAGGAACTCGTCGCCCGGGCGCTGCACGATCTGGGCCGCCGCCGGGACGGCCGGTTCGTGGCCATCAGCCTCGCGGCCATACCGCGCGAGCGGGTAGACAGCGAACTGTTCGGTCGGGGCGACGGCGAAGTGGGCCGTTTGGTGGAGGCGGATGGCGGCACGCTGTTTCTCGATGAAATCGGCGATATGCCGCTGGACGCCCAGACCCGGCTGCTGCGGGTCTTCGATGGCGCGGAGCCGGCGATCAATCCAAGGACTGGCCGTAAACCCAATGTCCGGGTGATCGCCGCCACCAACCGCGACCTGCGCGGCCTGATCGCTCAGGGCCTGTTCCGCGAGGATCTGTATTTCCGCCTCAACGTCGCGCCGATCCGAGTGCCCCCGCTGCGGGAACGGGTTGACGACATACCCGAACTGGCCCGCGCGTTCCTGCTGCGGGCGAGCCGCGAGGGTCTGCCTTCGAAGACCATCGACCAGGCCGCGCTGGATCGCCTCAAGCTCCATGATTGGCCGGGCAATGTGCGCGAGCTGGAAAATCTGATCCGACGCATCTGTGCGCTCTATGGCGAGGAGACGATCGGCGCGCGGATCATCGAACGCGAACTGGCCGAACAGGCGACGACGCCCGCTGGCGAGGGCCCTGTCAGCCTCTCCACCCTCGTCGAGCGTAACCTCGCCTCCTATTTCGCGGGTCAGCCGGGCGGCATTCCCCCAGCCGGGCTGTACGATCGCATCGTCGCGGAGGTGGAGCGGCCTTTGTTCCAGCTCACGCTGGCCGCCACGCGGGGCAATCAGATGCGTGCCGCGGAGGTGCTGGGCCTGAACCGCAATACCTTGCGCAAGCGCCTGCATGATCTGGGGATAGAGAAGGCCAAGACCCGCTGATCCAAGGTTGTGGCGATGGGCTGTTGCGTTTTCGATACAGCCCATTCAAGAGTCTCGCGATGTTCGACAGGGGTTTCTGGGTTTTGGCGTTCTCATGCCCCAGGTGACGAAGCCCGCGCCATGGCGTGAACTGCTCGGATCACGACTGGTCATGGGTGGTTGTTTCGCGCTGGCCGCCGCCCTGACGGCGATTTCCGGTGCTCTTGGATCGTCTCCGACCGTCAGTGGAGCCCTGGGGCCGGCCAGCCCGGTGGTCCTCACCCTGCTGTCCATCGGCTTTGTCCTGATACTGGCCTTGGCTTGCGTCCTGACCTTGAGACTCCGGGGACTGGTCAGAACTCAGGCCAGTGACGCCGGGGCTCGTCTGCACCTTCGCTTCGTGGCCATGTTCGCTTTGGTCGCCGTGGCCCCAGCGATCGTGGTGGCGCTGTTTTTTGGGGTCCTGGTCACACAGGCTGTCGACAATTGGTTCAGCGCCCGGGTCCAGAGCGTGGTGGAGAATTCCGCCACGGTCGCCAGGTCCTACGTCGAGGAACAGAAGGATTATATCGGCCGGCATGTGGCGGTTATGGCCAACAGCCTTGATCTTGCGGCCGGCAGTCTCTCCGACTCTCCGGTCGCCTATGGCCGATATCTGCGCGATCTGGTCGCTGAGAGTGGCTTCTCTGCCGCCTATCTCCTGGATCGGGACGGGCGGGTTCTGGCCAGGGCCGACCCGCCGGGCGGCGGAACGGCTTTTCTCACGCCACCGCCGTCAACGTTCCGCGCGGCCGACGAGGGCGATGTGTCGGTCGGGGCTTTTGAATCGGCCGACCTGTTCAGGGCGCTCTACCGACTACGTGGCTATCCCGACGCCTACCTGTTCATCGTGCGTCCGCTCAACCACGGCATCTTCCGCCACTTGCGCGAGACGGAATCGTCGCTCGCCGCCTATCGTGAGGCAAAACTCAAACGAGCGCGCATAGAAGCGGCATTCGCCTTCAGCTATCTTGAGACGGTTCTGCTGGTGCTGGTCGGCGCGATCTGGCTGGGGATGGAGGCGGCGGACAGCATCGCCGCGCCGGTCGCCAGACTCGTGCAGGCTGCAGGCAGGGTGGCTGCCGGGGATCTGTCGGCCCGTGTCGACACCAGGCGCGATCCCGCCGAAATCGCCGTGCTCTCCAGGGCCTTCAACCGCATGACCTTCGACCTGAGCGAGCAGCAGGAGGCCCTGCGCGCCGCCAACGTCGAAGCGGAATCCCGGCGGCTGTTCATGGAGGCGGTCTTGCTGGGCGTCAGCGCCGGCGTGATTGGTCTCGATCCGGAAGGACGGGTTTCCGCCGTCAACCGCCAAGCCGCCGTTCTACTGGGCCTGAACGCCGACGACAGCTACGGTCGCCGCCTCGGCGAGATTGCGCCGGAACTCGAGGCCGTCGCCGCCACCGCGTCGCTTCAAGGCGGAGAGGCCGAGGAGGATGTGGACATCACCCGCGGTCCAGATACTCGTCGCCTGCGAACCCGGGCCAGCTTCGGCGTCGAGGGACTGGTTCTGACCTTTGACAACATCACCAAGCTGGTGGCGGCTCAGCGCAATGCCGCCTGGCGTGATGTCGCGCGCCGGATCGCCCATGAAATCAAGAATCCGCTGACCCCGATCCAGCTGTCCGCCGAACGCCTTCGGAAGCGCTATCGGAAGGAGATCAGCGTGGACCTGGAGATTTTCGACCGCTGCGTCGACACCATCATCCGCCAAGTTGGCGACATCGGTCGCATGGTCGACGAGTTCTCCGCCTTCGCGCGCATGCCGGCCCCGAATTTCGCGGTTCACGATGCGGCCGAACTGATCCGCCAAGCCACCTTCGCCCAGAAGGTGGCCGATCCTTCCGTGGCCATGCGGTTGGTAGAGCCTCTGCCGCCGACACCGCTGGTCTGTGACGGGCGTATCGTCGGTCAGGCGCTGGCCAACGTCCTGAAAAACGCCGGCGAAGCGATAGGCGCGCGACGGTTGGCCGAGGGCGCGGAACTGGCCGGCGTCATCACCGTTCGCCTTTTGTGTGGAGACGAACGTCTGGAGATCGAGGTGGAGGACAATGGCGTCGGCTTGCCGGTTCAAAACCGCTCACGCCTGACAGAACCGTATGTCACAACCCGTGAAAAGGGCACGGGCCTCGGTTTGGCCATCGTCAAACGTATACTGGAGGAACATGGCGGGGGCCTGAGTCTGGCGGACGCGTCGCCGGGGCCCGGCGCACGTGTCGTGCTTTGGTTTCGTCGGACTCGCGATAGTCTATCGACGCGTGACGCCGACGCAGTCGGCTCCAAGGTGCAGGTATGATCAGCGATATTTTGGTTGTCGACGACGAGGCGGACATTCGGGACCTCGTCGCGGGGATCCTTCAGGATGACGGCTATTCGGTTCGCACCGCCGCCAATGCCGAAGCGGCGCTGGCGTCCATTCGCGCACGCAAACCGGCGCTGCTGGTCCTGGATATCTGGATGAGCGCCGGAGGCATCGACGGGCTTGAGTTGCTGGATGCCGTCAAGGTAATGGATCCCGATGTGCCGGTGATCATGATTTCCGGGCATGGCAACATCGAAACGGCGGTCAGTTCGATCAAGCGGGGCGCCTACGATTTCATTGAAAAGCCGTTCAAGTCCGACCGCTTGATGCTGGTGGTCGAACGCGCCCTCGAAGCGGCAAGGCTGCGGCGGGAAAACCGCACACTGCGTACACAGGCAATCGTTCCCGACGGTTTGATCGGCGCCTCCACCGCCGCCCAGCAGCTGCGCTCGATGATCTCGCGCGTCGCCCCGGCCAACAGTCGCGTGTTGATCTCGGGCCCTCCAGGATCTGGCAAGGAGACCGTGGCTCGGCTCATCCACGCCGCCAGCCCCAGGGCGCGCAACGAGTTCGTGGCGATCAGCGCTGCCGGCATGACTCCCGAGCGCATGGACCGGGAACTGTTCGGCGAGGAGAGTGGACAGGCGCGCGCGGGGCACGTCGGGGTCTTTGAGCGGGCCCACGGCGGGACGCTGTATATCGACGATGTCGCCGACATGCCGCGCGAGAGCCAGAGCCGTATTCTGCGCGTGCTGGTCGAACAGCGCTTCCGCCGGCTTGGCGGGGACACCGACGTTCAGGTCGACGTGCGGGTGGTTTCGTCCACTTCCCGCGATCTGGGGGGCGAGATCGCGGCCGGGCGGCTGCGGGAAGATCTGTTCCATCGTCTCAACGTCGTGCCGCTGCGGGTGCCAGGACTGGCGGAGCGGCGCGAGGACATACCGGAGCTGATCGACTACTACATCGATCGCCTGAGCGTCGCCTCGGGCTTGACTCGGCGCAGCCTAGCCACGGACGCCTACGCCACGCTGCAGGTCCAGGCCTGGCCTGGCAATGTGCGACAACTGAAAAATGTCGTGGAGCGGATCCTCATTCTCGCCGCTGGCGATCCAGGCCAACCGATTACCGCCGAGATGCTACCCACCGAGGCCAGCGCCGCGCCGTCGAGCGGCGGGTTGGGGGCCGAGAGGATCATCGCCCTACCACTGCGCGAGGCGCGCGAGCTGTTCGAGCGCGAATATCTGGACGCCCAGATTATGCGCTTCGGCGGCAATATCTCGCGGACCGCCGCCTTTATTGGCATGGAACGCTCGGCGCTGCACCGGAAAATGAAATCGCTGGGTTTCGGCGGACCCCGCCTGATCGAAGAGACGGCCGATTGATGGGACGGGAAGCCTACGTCAACGGACGGTTCGTCCGCCACGCCGATGCGGCGGTGCATATCGAGGATCGCGGCTATCAATTCGCCGATGGCGTCTATGAGGTATGGGCGGTGTTCGGCGGGCGCCTGGCGGATTCCCCAGGGCATTTCGCCCGACTGAAGCGCAGCCTGGGCGAACTCCGCATCTCGGCCCCAATGACCGACGCCGCCCTGACCATCGTCCTCAATGAGACGTTGCGCCGCAACCGGATTTCCGATGGCATGGTCTATCTGCAAGTCAATCGCGGCGTGGCCCCTCGGGATCATCCGTTTCCAAACCCGGAGGTATCGCCCAGCATCGTGATCACCGCCAAAGCTGTCGATCTCGCCGCCAGCGAGGCGCGGGCCGCCAAGGGCGTGGGTGTGGTTTCGGTGGCTGAAAACCGCTGGGGCCGCTGCGATATCAAGACCATTGGACTGCTTCCCAATGTCCTAGCCAAACAGACGGCGCGCGAAGCCGGCGCGGTCGAGGCCTGGTTTGTCGATGATCTGGGTCTGGTCACCGAGGGGGCGTCCAGCAATGCCTGGATCGTCGATGCCGACGGCGTTCTGCGAACCCGCGATATCCAGGCCAATATCCTGCGCGGCGTGACGCGGAATTCCGTGATCCGCTTGATGGCCGACAGCGGTATAACTCTCGATGAACGCGCTTTTACTCTTGAGGAGGCCAAATCCGCCAGGGAAGCCTTCATTACGGGCGCCGGCAGCCTGATCCTGCCCGTGGTTCGGATCGATGGCGCGATAGTGGGCGGCGGCGTTCCCGGCCCAGTGGCGAAGCGGCTTCGGACTCTCTATATCGCGGAAGCGCGCGAACGAGCCGCATGACCTGGCGCCGCGGACTCCAGGGTCCCGATGGCGCCCAAACCTTAAAAAAAGGGGCTGAAGCCCGTGTCGAACGATAAAAAGCAGAATCTGCAGGACACCTTCCTCAACAGTGTCCGTAAAACCCGCACTCCGCTGACCATCTTCCTGGTCAATGGCGTTAAACTTCAGGGCGTGGTCAGCTGGTTCGATAACTTCTGTTTGCTGCTGCGACGGGATGGCCAAGCTCAACTGGTCTACAAGCACGCCATCTCAACCATCATGCCCGCCGGCCCGGTTCAGCTTTATGAGCCACCCATGGACGACAACGAGGACGATTGAAGAACGCATTGATCGATCACCGGGCGCCGCCGCAAAGCGCACTGGTCATTCACGCCGTCCGGCCCAGGGCGACCAGCGCGAGGACGCCAGAAGAACGGCTTGAGGAAGCCATCGGATTAGCGGTCGCCCTGGATCTCGAAGTTCGCGACGCACTGGTCGTCGGCCTCAGGACTTTATCACCCGCCAGCCTGTTCGGTTCGGGCAAGGTCGAGGAAATCGCCGCGATCCGCCGCGAACTCGACGTGGACGTGGTGGTCATCGACGACGCCCTGTCGCCGGTGCAGCAACGCAACCTGGAGCGCGCCTGGCAGGTCAAGGTCATCGATCGGACCGGCTTGATCCTGGAGATCTTCGCCCGTCGCGCCCGGACAGGGGAAGGGCGCCTTCAGGTCGAGCTTGCCCGCCTGGATTATGAACGCTCGCGGCTGGTGCGTACCTGGACCCACCTCGAACGCCAGCGGGGCGGCTTCGGCTTCATGGGCGGTCCCGGCGAGACCCAGATCGAGGCTGACCGGCGCCTGCTGGTCGACCGGATCGTCAAGCTGAAGGCTGAACTGGCGGATGTGCGCCGGACGCGATCGCTGCAGCGCCTGGGGCGCAAGCGGGTTCCATTCCCAATCATCGCCCTGGTCGGCTACACCAACGCCGGCAAATCGACGCTGTTCAACCGCCTCACCAAATCCGACGTCCTGGCCAAGGCGATGCTGTTCGCCACGCTCGATCCGACCCTGCGCCAGCTGCCGCTGCCCAATGGTCGCTCCGTTATTCTCTCCGACACCGTTGGTTTTATCTCCGACCTGCCGCACGAATTGGTTGAAGCGTTCCGCGCCACCCTGGACGAGGTGCGCGAGGCCGATGTCATCCTGCATGTCCGGGACATCGCCACCCCCGACTCGGACGCACAGAGCCAGGATGTGGCGGCGGTTCTGGAAGAGATCGGCGTCAAGCGCGACGAAGGCCGGAGGATCCTGGAAGTCTGGAACAAAGCCGACCTGCTGGCCGTCGATCAACGGCAAGACCTTGAGGAGCGCGCCAAGCGGGAAAGGGCCGTGGTCATTTCCTCGCTGGTGGGGGAGGGGATTCCAGCCCTGATCGACCGCGTCGCGGCCCTGATCGACGACGATCCGGAGCGGACGTTCCGCCTCAGCCCCGACGACGGCGAGGCCCTGGCCTGGCTATACCGCCACGGTCGCGTCACCGACCGCCGCGAATCCGGCGACGGTCTGTCGATCACTGCCAGGCTCGATTCCCAGGCTCTCGGCCGCTTCGAACAGCTACGCCCGCATCTGTCGGGACACTTGGCGGCCTCCTAAAGGCCGAACCGCTCGCCGCGCTTGCCGCGTACAGCCAAATCCACCGTCGCCAGCCGTTTTTCGCCGGGGACCCGCATCTCGAGCCCGGGCATGTGCATCATCGCCTGATAATCGCCAAGCGAATCCTCCAGCGCCTGGGTGAAACCCTGGGCGTCCTGGGCCTTGTTCATTTGGATCTTGGCGAAACGCAGCGCGTCCGGGCTGTTTTCCGCCACCCGCCGCGCCCACGCATAGGTCTCGCGCTCAAGGTCGGCCGGCGCGGTCACCCGGTTGACCAGACCGTAATCTCGGGCCTCGGCCGCCGAAATGAACCGGCTCTCGAAGCAAAGTTCCTTGGCCCTGCGGATGCCGATATCCCAGGGGATCGACATATATTCGACGAAGCCGGCCAGGAATTCGGCGTCGGCGGCGGCAAACACCACGTCCATCGCCGCCGCCAGCATCCAGCCGGCATAGATGCAGTAGCCCTCGACCATGGCGATCGTCGGCTTGGGAAAGTTCCGCCAGGCGATCAGCAGATCGAGGTTGTAGCGCTTGAACTGATCGTAGGTCTCGATGCCGGGCTTGGCGCCCAGCGCGCGGCGATACTCGAGCGCGTCGGCCGTTCCCAGGTCATGGCCAGTAGAGAACACCCCTCCGGCGCCGCGCACGATCACCACCCGGACGTTCTCGTCGACCTTGGCCAGGGCAAAGGCCTGGTCAATCTCGTCCAGCATCCGATAACTCTGGGCGTTGCGATAGGCGGGGCGGTTTAGGGTGATCACCCCCATGGTTCCGTCGACCGCGTAGAGAATGTCCTGAAAGCTTGGCATACGCGTTCCTCTTCCGGCGATAGGCCCTGTTTATAAGTCCTTTATGGTCCAGGCCCGCCTTAGGCGGCGATCTTTTAGGCCCCTTCACCTTAGATTCGGGCTCTGGTGCAACGGAGAGGCCGTCATGGACTTCATCTATATCGTCGCGGGGCTGGCGCTGTTCGGTGTCTTTGGCCTCTACGCCGTCCTTCTGAGGCGGGTGTAGCCGTGGTGGTGACCATCCTCTACGTCGCCGGCGCCATCGCGGTCTCGGTCTACATGCTGGCGGCCCTCGTGCGCCCCGACAAATTCTGAACTTAACCGGATAACCTCTTATGAACATCCAAGGGTGGGCTGAGATCGCCTTGACGATCGGCCTTGCCGTGGGCCTCGGCTGGCCACTCGGCATCTATATGGCGCGGGTCTGGCAAGGTGATCGCACATGGCTCGATCCCGTGCTTGGTCCTGTCGAGCGCTTCTACAATCTGCTGATGGGCGTGAAGCCAGGCAAGGGACAGGGCTGGCTGGCCTACACGATCTCGTTCCTGGCGTTCAGCGCCGCTTCGTTCGTATTCCTTTACGCGATCCTGAGGCTGCAGGGGGGCCTGCCCCTGAATCCCCAGGGCGTTCCCGGCATGGCGCCCGACTTGGCGTTCAACACCGCCATCAGCTTCGTTACCAACACCAACTGGCAGTTCTATTCGGGGGAATCGGCTGCCAGCCACTTCTCACAGATGGTCGGGCTCACGGTGCAGAACTTTGCCTCGGCCGCCGCCGGCATCGCCGTCGCCGCAGCCCTGGCGCGGGCTTTCGCGGCCAATCGCGGCGAGAGTCTCGGCAACTTCTGGACCGATCTGTTCCGTATCAATTTCTACATCCTGCTACCGCTCTCCATCGTGGTGGCTTTCGCGTTCGCCGCGCTGGGCGTTCCGCAGTCGTTGCTGGCCCATGTCGACGCCCACACCGTCGAGGGCGCCAAGCAGTCGATCGCCCTGGGGCCGATCGCCAGCCAGGAAGCCATCAAACAGTTGGGCACCAACGGCGGCGGCTTCTTCAACGCTAATTCCGCCCACCCGTTCGAGAACCCCAGCGCGGTCACCAACCTGATCGCTATGGTCAGTATGAACGTTGTGGCGTTCGCCTGCGTGGTCGCCTTTGGCCGGGTGGTGGGCCTGCGCAAGGAAGCGCGCGCGCTGGTCGTGGTCATGACCATCATGGTCGGCGGTGCGGCCGGCGGCATCTACTGGGCCGAAACCCAGCCGACTCCGGCGCTGATGGCCGCTCATGTCCAGTCCTCACCCAACATGGAGGGCAAGGAAGTCCGCTTCGGCGCGCCATCGACCTCGGTGTTCGCCGCCATGACCACCGGCGCGTCCTGCGGCGCCATCAACGGCTGGCACGAAAGCTTCACGCCCCTGGGCGGCGGCATCGCCATGTTCATGATGCAGCTCGGGGAAATGCTCCCAGGGGGCGCCGGTTCGGGGCTCTACGGCATGATCGTGATGGCGCTGGTGGCTGTGTTCGTCGCCGGCCTGATGGTCGGCCGAACCCCCGAATACCTCGGCAAGAAGATCGAAGCCCGCGAAATGAAGCTGGCCATGCTGTCGGTGCTGGTGCTGACCACCTCTATCCTGATCTTCGCCGCTGTCGCCGCCGTCCTTCCCATCGCCTTGAAGACGGTGTCCACCGGCGGGCCACATGGCCTGTCCGAACTGCTCTACGCCTATACCTCGGCGACCGGGAACAACGGCTCGGCGTTCGGGGGGCTGGGGTCGAACCAGTATTGGAACGTCACCATGGCGATCGCCATGGGGTTGGGCCGCTTCGGCTATGCGGTGCCGGTGCTGGCCATTGCTGGTGGCTTGGTAGTCAAGCCCAGGCTCGAACCGACCGCGGGCACTCTGCCGACACATGGCACGCTGTTCGTCGGCCTATTGATCGGGGTGATCCTGATCCTGGGCGGCCTGCAATTTTTCCCGGCCCAGGCGCTGGGACCCATCGTCGAGCATTTCCAGATGCTCGCCATCACCAAATCCTGATCGTCGATCATTCCAACAAGGAATCTTGATCCCATGGCTTCCGCCGTCACCGCCGCCGGCCCGCAAGGCGCCATGCTTCGGCGCGCCGCTCTTGACGCCCTCGTCAAGCTCGATCCGCGCAAGCTCGCCGGCAATCCCGTTATCCTGGCCACCGAGGTGGTGGCCGCCCTCGCCACCGTTTCGCTGGTGGACGCGATCGCGCACCACACGGATGTCTTGTTCGCGCTGCAGATCGCGCTCTGGCTCTGGGCCACGGTGCTGTTCGCCAACTTCGCCGAGAGCGTCGCCGAAGGCCGGGGCAAGGCGGCCGCCGATAGTCTGCGCGCCGCCCGCGTCACTACCAAGGCCAAGCTGATCGTCGATCCCGCCACCGGTCTTACCGTCTCGACGCCGTCGCACGAACTGGTCCCGGGAAACCTGATACTGGTCGAGGCTGGCGACGTCATTCCGGCCGACGGCGAGATCATCGAGGGCGTGGCGTCGGTCAACGAATCGGCGATCACCGGAGAGTCGGCGCCGGTGATCCGCGAAAGCGGCGGCGACCGGTCCGCTGTCACTGGCGGCACCACCCTGGTGTCCGACTGGCTCAAGATCCGCGTCACCTCGGGACCGGGCACCAGCTTTCTCGATCGCATGATCGCGATGGTCGAAGGCGCCAACCGCCGCAAGACCCCCAATGAGATCGCCCTGGCGGTGCTGCTTGCCGGTCTTACCCTGGTGTTCATGATCGCGGTGATCAGCCTGCTGGGCCTTGGCCAGTATTCGGGCGTCAAGCTCGATCCCCTGGTGCTGGGCGCGTTGTTCGTCTGCCTGATTCCGACCACCATCGGCGGCCTGCTCTCGGCGGTGGGCATCGCCGGGATGGACCGGCTGCTGAAGGTCAACGTTCTGGCCACCTCCGGCCGCGCGGTCGAGGCGGCGGGCGACGTCGATACGCTGCTGCTCGACAAGACCGGCACCATCACTTTCGGCAACCGCATGGCGACCGAAGTCATCGCCGCGCCGGGCGTGCCT
>JAYVYH010000193.1:0-3754 GCA_043784385.1 Caulobacteraceae bacterium
AATGCCTCATTAGAGACCGCAAGCCGTCACGCCAAGGGTTGGCGATTGTTATGGGGTTGATTCGGCCGCGCCGAGTCGCGATCCTCCCGGTCATGACGACGACCTCCACGTCCCATCTCGCGGGCCTCTTGCTTGTGGCGATGCCAGGGATCGGGGATCCCCGGTTCGAACGAGCCGTGATCCTCTTGTGCGAGCACGATCGGACTCACGCGATGGGTCTGACCATCAACCGTCCGGTCGAAGGGCTGACCATCGCCGATCTCCTCGGCCGCCTGGGCGTCGTAGTCGGTCCCGGGGCGCCCGCCGAACTGGTTCTCATGGGCGGTCCGGTCGAACCGGAGCGGGGATTCGTCCTTCACACCCGCGATTCCAGTACAGGTCCCGAGGGTCTGGTCGTCAATGGCGATTTGATGCTGACCGCGTCGCGCGAGATTCTCGAGGTTCTGGCGGGAGCCGATCGGCGGCCGCGCCGCGCGGCGATGGCTGTCGGCTATGCGGGATGGGACGCCGGGCAACTTGAGCGCGAGATCCGCGATAGCGTCTGGCTGACCTGCGAAGCCGACGAGGGTCTGGTGTTCGATGACGACCATGAGCACAAATGGTCCAGGGCGCTCGCCAAGATCGGGGTGTCGCCCGAGCACCTGTCGGCCCAGCCGGGCCGAGCCTGATCAATCGCCGGCCGTCGGCGAAACCAGTCCAAACAACAGATGGTCGCGCCAGACGCCGTCGATACGCAGATAGTCGCGCGCGAGCCCCTCCGGCTGGAACCCCGCGCGGCGCAGGACCGCCTGGGACGCCATATTGGTGGGGAGGCAGGCAGCCTCGACCCTGTGCAGGCGCAGCCGGCTGAAACAGAAGCCGGTGACCGCCCGGACTGCGTCCACCGTATATCCGCGCTGCGTAAAGGGTCGGCCGATCCAATAGCCAATCGACCCCATCTGGGCCACACCACGGCGGATGTTCGACAAGGTGATGCCCCCCACCAGGACTTCGTCGCCACGCCGAAAGATCAGGAACGGATAGGTGGCGCCACGGTCCATATCCTGGGCGTAGGCGGCCAGGCGCCGCCTGTAGGCGGCCCGCGTGAGATCATCAGTGGCCCACGTGGGCTCCCAGGGCTGCAGAAAGTCCCGGGAGGCTTCGCGCAGAGCCGCCCACTCGGGAAAATCCGCCGACCTGTGGGGTCGAAGGCGAACGCCGGCGCCCTCCAGGCGAAGGTCTTGGTCGGCGGCAATCCAGTCAAGAAGGGCCATGTCGGTCGATCTTGGCGCCGATTTCCGTATTGGCCAACAGTCTCGTACACGTCAGCTGAATAGCGACGCCTCAAAGCGGCTGGACGCATTCATCGCGGCCTTGGGTCCTAGGACGCTGACGGTAGACCGGCCGGGCGCGAGCAGTATGGGCGCCAGCTCAGCGATATTCTCCTGGGTCACGGCGTCGATCGCCTGGGCGAAGGCTGAAGTCGGCCTGAGCACGCCAAGACCGAGGTGTTGCGCCGCCGCCTGTTCGGCCCGGGCCAGAAGGGACTCACGCCCCATGAACAGCGCCGCCTTCAGCTGGGCCTTGGAACGACGGAGCTCATCGGCGTCCGCGTTGGCGAGCAGGGTCCTGATCTGACCGGCCGCCACCTCCGCCAGACGGCCCGCGTCGGCGGGCGCGCAGCCGGCGTAAACCCCCAGCACGCCCACATCGGCATAGGCCTCGCCATAGGCGTCGATGGCGTAGGCCAGGCCGAGACGCTCGCGCGCCTCCTGGAACAGACGCGACGACATACCCCCGCCCAGAGCCTCCACGAAAACGCGAAACGGCCAATAGGCTGGGTCCGCTATGCTGGGCGCCGGGAGCAGGAACACGACGTGGGCCTGTTCAAGCTTTCGCCGTTCCATCGCGTGACCGCCGGTGAAGCTGGCGGGGTCCGCCACGGGGTGCGTGGCCGCGGTCGCTCCACCGAACGCGGCTTCCGCCAGGCGAAGAAATTCCCCCTCCTCCACGGCGCCAGCGACGCTCACCACCAGCCGGTCCGGTGCGTAGAGCATGGCCCGCCAAGCTTCGAGGGCACTAGGATCGGCGGGCGCGATGCTCAGCGCCGATCCCAGAATTGGCCGGCCCAGTGACTGTCCGGCGAAGGCGGCCGCCTGGGCCAGCTCAAATACCTGATCATCGGGGGTGTCGGCCGCTTCGGCGATCTCCTGGGCGACGACCTGCTTTTCCCGCGCCAAATCGTCAGGGTCCAGGGTGGGATGACCCACCAGGTCGCCGACCACGGCCAGGGCCAAAGACAGACCGCCCTCCAGCGCGCGCACCTGGAAGCTGGTTCGCTCATGCCCGGTGGCGGCGTTGAGCTGCCCGCCATCCGCTTCGATGGTTTCGACGATCTGGCGAGCCGATCGACCGCCGGCTCCCTTGAAGACCATATGTTCCAGCAGATGCGACCAGCCAGACCGGGAGGGATCCTCCCACCGGGCGCCGCGCCCAGCGACCACCGACAAGGCGAAGGTCTCGAATCCAGGCACGGGATCGCAGATCAGGACAACCCCATTTGAGAGCTGGTGCTGGCGGGGCGGAATCGTGGACATTTGACTCATGACGCCGCGAAATCGCGGACGTAGCGCTTCACGGCTTCGGCATTGGCCGGCAGCCGGTCGATGCGCTCGGCCAGATTCGCGCGCGCTCTAACCGCCGAAGGTGGTGGCGGAACGGTTGCGACGGCCGCGCTGACCGCCTCGGGGAATTTTGCCGGATGGGCGGTTGAGATGATGATCAGCGGCTGCTTTCCTGGGGCGGAGTGGATGTCTTGGGCCGCGGCCACGGCGACCGCCGTGTGGGGATCGATCAATTCACCAATGCGACGAAACGTGTCGGCGATCGTCTGAGCAGTCTGCGCCTCGCTGACCGCGACAGCATCAAACACCTCGCTCATGGCGGCCAGCACCGCTGGCGGAAGAACGATGGCGCCCTGAGTGGCGAAAGCGCGGAACGCCCGGGCGGTGGCGCCCGCGTCCCGTCCCGCGCATTCAAAATAGAGTCGCTCGAAGTTCGAGGCCACCTGAATATCCATGGCCGGGCTTTGGGTGGCGGTCGCCGGACCCCGACGATAGTCGCCCGAGGTGAGCACCCGCGCCATGATGTCATTGGTATTGGTGGCTACGGTGATCCGATCGATCGGCAGGCCCATCAGCCGGGCCGCGTAACCGGCGAAGGCGTCGCCGAAATTGCCTGTAGGCACGACGAAACGCATCGACCGCCCGGGCGCGCCGAGCGCCGCGGCGGCGGTGAAGAAGTAAACGCTCTGGGCGACGATACGCGCGAAATTGATCGAATTGACGGCGGAGAGATTCACCGCTTCGGCAAAGGCCTCATCCTGGAACAACGACTTAAGAATGGCCTGACAATCGTCGAAATCGCCGTCCACGGACACCGATCGCACATTGGCGGCGTCGGTGGTGGTCATGAAGCGCCGCTGAACCTCGGAAATCCGCCCCTCGGGAAACATCGCCACAATGCGCACATGGTCCAGGCCGGCGAACGCTTCCACCGCCGCGCCGCCGGTATCACCCGAAGTGGCGCAGACAATGGTCGTGGTCCGTCGGCGCCGCGCCAGGACGTGGGCATAAAGCCGGGCCAGGATCTGCATAGCCGCGTCCTTGAAGGCCAGGGTCGGACCGTGGAACAGTTCCAACAGGAACTGGTTCGGACCCAGCTGCACGAGGGGAGTCACCGCCGGATGATCGAAGGACGCGTAGGCTTCGGCGCA
>JAYVYH010000194.1:0-1601 GCA_043784385.1 Caulobacteraceae bacterium
CCCAGGGGGAAGACGCGTGCCAGAGTTGATTTTGCATCACTATCCGGAATCGCTGTTTTCGGAGAAAGCCCGGGCGATGCTCAACGCCCGGGGTCTCGCCTGGCGCTCGGTGATCATTCCGATGATCATGCCCAGGCCCGACACCATTCCCCTGACTGGCGGTTACCGCCGCACCCCGGTGATGCAGGTCGGCGCCGACGTCTATTGCGACACCGCCTTGATCGCGGCCTATCTCGACGACAAGGGAACGGGGACCACCTTTTTTCCGGCGGCTAGCCGCCTGGCCGCCCAGACCCTGGCGCGCTGGACCGACACCGAGCTGTTCTGGGCGGCGGTGACCTTGAGGTTCCTGCCGGCCAACGCCGGTTCGTTCTTCGCCAACGCCGAGGCGGCCACCGCCTTTGCCGCCGACCGCGCCAACTTCAGCCAGGGGGCCACCATCCGCCGCCTGCCGGTCGAGGAGGCGTCGCCGCGTTATCAGCTGTTCATGGACGAACTGCAGGCCCAGCTGTCCGACGGCCGCGCCTATCTGTTCGGCGCCGATTGGACCATCGCCGATTTCTCGGTCTACCATGTGCTGTGGTTCATCCACGCGGGCGGCGCCATGGCCGATGATCTGGCCCGGCGTCCGGCGGCCAAGGCGTGGTATCAGCGCATGCTGGCGTTCGGCGCCAAACCGGGTGTGGATATGACCGGCCCCGAAGCCTTGAAAGTGGCCGCCGCCTCCACGCCGCAACCGCTGGCGCACGCCTCCAGCGATATCGCGGACATACCTCTCGGCGCGCTGGTCGACGTCGGCCCCACCGACTATGGCGTCATGCCGACACGGGGCGAGCTGCTGCATTGCGATGCCGCCAGCATCACCATCAGTCGCGAGCACGAGTTGACGGGGGTCGTGAACGTGCATTTCCCCCGCCACGGCTTCGGCGTCACCCGGGTCTAGGACCAGACACCATGGAGATTTCACTGACGGGCCGCGTGGCCCTGGTCACCGGCGCCAGCCGGGGCATCGGCCGGGCCATCGCCCTGGCCTTGGCCGAAGCCGGCGCCGACATCGCCGTAAACTATCGCCGCGACACCGGGGCGGCCAACGAAACGATCGCCGCGGTCCAGGCCCTGGGCCGCAAGGCGATCGGCTATTCGGCCTCGGTGGAGAACTGGGACGAGGATGTCGCCATGGTGGCCAGGGTGGTCGAGGACTTCGGCGGCATCGACATCCTGGTCAACAACGCCGGCATCGCCAGTCGGGGCCAGAGCGTCGCCGACACCGATCCGGCCGAGATGGAGCGGGTGGTGCGCGTCCACGCCTTCGGCCCGCACTATCTGAGCAAGCTGGTCGTGCCCCAGATGCGCGCGCGGGGCCGGGGCGACATCATCATGATCTCCAGCGTCGCCACCCTGTTCCACTCGGCCAACGGCGGACCCTACAACATGGGCAAGGCGGCCATGGAGGCGCTGGCCCTGACCCTGGCCAAGGAAGAGCGCGTCCACGGCATCCGCACCAACATCGTCTCCCCCAGCCTGACGGTGACCGAGATGGGCAAGCGCCTGAGCCGCGCCACCTCCGGCGTCGCCGACATCCACGAACTCGACGCCCGCTC
>JAYVYH010000195.1:0-5773 GCA_043784385.1 Caulobacteraceae bacterium
GTCAGGCGGCTACAACATTGGTATTCTGACGGTTCTCAGCTTCCAACCCTTCACGGATGCGGAACACGTCGATTCATATGAGGTTGGCTTTAAGAAAACGTTCTTCCACACCGTGACGACCGACATCGCGGCGTTCTACTACAACTATCAAAACCTGCAGGTGCCGATTACCGTGGTTGGAACCGCCGGCGGCCTGGTTCAGGCCTCGACGACTTTCTATAATGTGCCGACGTCTGTCTCGCGCGGCGTCGAACTGGAAACCACCTGGGCGCCCACTCGCGCCCTGACCTTCCTGTTCGATTATTCCTACCTGGATGCCTACGCGACCAGCGGTTCGGTCGTTGATGTCACCGATCCGACCGCGATGCAGCCGGGGGCCGCGCCAGACCCCGCCGCCACCAGGACCACCGACATCTATACTGGTGGCAAGCAGACAGCACAGCTGTTGACCGGCAACCGCCTACCGAATGCGCCGCGCAACAAGATCGCGCTAAATGCGAACTACAGCTTCGATTTCGCCGGCGGCAACGTCAACACATCGGTCAGCTATATCTGGCGTGATGCCCAGTACGGCACCCTGTTTACGCGTTACTACAACAAGGCGCCAGCGTGGGATCAGTACGATGCACGGGTGACCTGGAATTCGCCGAACGGCCGCACTAAGGTGATCTTTTTCGGTAAAAACATTTTTAACACTATTGGCTATGACGCCGGCGCCTACAGCCGTCGCGCCGCCGGGGTGAATGTTCTGCCGGGCCTAAACGCGGCCGGAAAGCCCGGCCTCTATCAGGTGCCGGGCATCGAAGCGGTGGGGATCACCAGCACCTATTCGGTCACCCCGCCCCGCACCTATGGCGTCGAGGTCGACTACAAGTTCTTCTGAACGCGGCGTACCGGAAGCCGGGATTTCTGCGGCGGCCAACCTTCATCGGTTGGCCGCCGTTGTCGTTTGTGAGTTCGTCGGCTTTCACAAACCGGCTTGCGGGCTATACAGTAGCTGACTTATCCACGTTAGGGCCGCGAACCGGAAAGGGTCACCGCATGCGCCAGTTCGCGATTGGCGCGCCCCTTCTCTGCGTCAGAGCCTTCTGATGGACGACCGGACCGCCGATCGGTTGGGAAGGCCGGCCGGTCCGGGGCTCCGGGCGGGTGGCGTGGGTTCTGCGGGACGCGGTGGCAGGGACCTGACGCAGGGGCCAATTACCCGCACTTTATTGCTGTTTTCGCTGCCCCTGATGGGCGGCAATATGCTGCAATCGCTGAGCGGCACGGTCAACCAGATCTGGGTCAGCCATCTGCTGGGCGTGACGGCCATCACCGCGCTCAGCAACGCCAATATCGTCATGATGCTTATGATGGGGGCGATCTTTGGCGTCGGCATGGCCGCCAACATCCTTGTCGCCCAGGCGATGGGAGCCCGGGATCCAGAATCGGTCAAGCGGGTGATGGGCACCGCAACAACCTTTTTCCTTGCGCTTTCGGTGGGGATCGCCGTGCTTGGCGGACTGCTTTCGCCATCCATCCTTGACCTGATGGGCACGCCCGCCGAGGCACGCGCGGAGGCGATCATCTATCTGCGGATCATCTTCGCGTCCCTGCCGTTCATGAATTTCTTCATGTTTATGCAGATGGCCCAGCGCGGGGCGGGGGATTCGGTCACGCCGTTCTGGTTCCTGGCCTTAATGCTGGCCATCGACGCGGCCCTGAATCCGCTGTTGATCATGGGGGTCGGACCGTTTCCCAAGATGGGTATCGCCGGATCGGCCACCGCCACGCTGGCTGGAAATAGTATTTCCCTGGCCGGTCTGGTTATTTGGCTTTACATTAAAAATAGCATCCTGATGCTCAAGCGTGGTGAGCGTCATCTGTTCAGACCGGATTTGGAGATCATGCGCTCGCTGCTCGGCCGCGGCCTGCCGATGGGGCTGCAGATGATCGTGATGTCAGGCGCCCAGGTGGTGATGATCAGTTTCGTCAACCGTTTCGGAGCCCTGACCAGCGCCGCCTATGCGATCTCGATGATCATCACCGGCTATCTGCAGATGCCGACCATGGCCATTGGCGCCTCGGTTTCGTCGATGGCGGCCCAGAACATCGGCGCCCGGCGGTGGGACCGGGTGGCGATGGTGGCCCGATCGGGGGTGATTTCCGGCCTGGTCGTCACCGGCACGATCGCGGTGCTGCTTTACCTGTTCAATGATCGGGTATTGTCGATCCTGCTGCCGGCCAATTCGCCGGCCATCCCCCTGGCGCACCATATCAATACGCGGGTGCTGTGGGGCTTTGTGCTGTTCTCGATCACCTTCGCCTTGTCGGGCGTTGTGCGATCGACCGGGGCGGTCTGGTGGCCGATGGCGATCCTGGTGGTTTCGATGGTGGGCGTGCGGATCCCGTTTGCCGCGCTTCTGATCCCGAGATTCGGTCCGGACGCCATCTGGTGGAGCTTCCCGCTTGGGACAGCCACCTCAGCTTTGCTGACCAGCGCCTATTATCTCCACGGCGGCTGGCGCAGGGCGCGGATGCTGCGCGATGGGCCAGCTCCTTCGGAAACGGTGGTCGAGGCTGTTGTCACCGGAGCGGGCGCCGCCTCCTGACGGTCTCAGGCCGCCCAGCGGGTCGCGAATTCGACAACCTGTTGGGCGACGGTCTCAACCTGCCAGGCGTCCTTGGGGTCGACGAAGGCCCCGGAGTCGTCGAACAGGCCGCTGGCGCTCAGCGCCGCGCCGAATGGCGTCGGCCAACCCCTCAGGGCGTGGATGATCGAGCGTAGAGCCGCCAAGGTCGATCCCGCCGCTTGCGCGCCGCCGGCAGAGACGATGCAGCCCACGGCGCGGCCGTCAAAATACGGGCGGGGATCGCCCCGAAGCCCCTCAAGGCTGTCGAGAGCGTTCTTGATCACGCCGGAAATTGACCCGTGATAGCCGGGCGTCGCCACGATCACACCGTCGGCGGCGCTGACCACCGCCAGGAAACGGGTCATCTCCGCGCCTTCGAAGGGGTCATGGGGATTGTAGATTGGCAGGTCGGCCAGGAAGGCGCCGCCGAACAGTTCGGTGCGCGCGCCCGTCGCCGCCGCCGTCTCCAACGCCTTGACCAAAGCCTTTTCGCTGCTTGAGCCTGGGCGCACCGTGCCGCCCAGGCCCACGATGAGAGGCCGCGTCTTTGAAGTCACGCCTTGGCCGACTCGGTCTTCCGGGCGGCGTAATGCTGTTTCAAGGCTTCAAGTTCTCCGGCGTATTTGTCCCGGGCCGCTTCTTGCAGCTTGGGTATGTGATAGGAGGGAAACAGATCGTTGTCGGGCCTATAGTCTTTCAGCACCTGCTTGGCCACCGTCACCTTATGCACCTCGGTGGGGCCATCGGCGATGCCCATCACGAACGCCCCGGTGACCATGCCCATGAACGGCATCTCGTTGGAGACGCCCAGGGCGCCGTGGAGATGCAAGGCCGCGGCGGCGATGTCGTGATAGACTTTTGGCATGGCCACCTTGATGGCGGCGATGTCCTTGCGCACCAGCTTGTAGTCCTGATGCTTGTCGATCAGCCAGGCGGTGCGCATCACCAGCAGGCGGAACTGCTCGAGCTGGATCCAGCTGTCGGCGATCTGCTGCTGCACCATCTGCAGGTCGGACAGCCTTCCGTCCCTGGTCTGGCGCGAGACAGCGCGCTGGCACATCAGGTCGAAGGCGTGGCGGCAGGCGCCGACCGTGCGCATGGCGTGGTGCACCCGGCCGCCGCCCAGGCGGGTCTGGGCGATGATGAAGGCGCCGCCGCGCTCGCCCAGCAGGGCGTCCCTGGGCACCTTGACGTTGGTGTAGCGGATATAGCCGTGGCTGCCCTCGCCGGCGTGGCCGCCGACACCCATATTGCGCACCGTTTCGACGCCGGGCGTGTCCTTGGGCACCAGGAAGATCGACGTTCGGCGATAGGGGTCCTTGGCCTCCGGATCAGTGATCGCATAGACGACCAGCACCTTGGCGTAGCGCGAGCCGCTCGAGAACCACTTCTCGCCGTTGATCACCCACTCGTCGCCGATCAGCTCCGCCCGGGTCTTGAAAGTCAGGGGGTCGGACCCGCCGGTCGGCTCGCTCATCGAAAACGCCGAGCGAATCTCGCCGTTCAATAGCGGCTTCAGCCACTTCTCCTTCTGTTCCGGAGTGCCATAATGGGCGATGATCTCGGCGTTGCCCGTGTCGGGCGCCTGGCAGCCGAACACGGTCGGGGCCAGGCCGTTGCGCCCCAGCTTCTCGTTCATCAGCGCCAGCTTGACCTGGCCATAGCCCTGGCCGCCTAGTTCGGGACCGAGGTGGCAAGCCCACAGGCCCTGGTCGCGAACCTTTTGCTGCAGGGGCTTGATGAACCGCTCGCGGCCTTCGCCGGCCCAGACCGCCATGCCCAGATGCGAGATAGGTTCGACCTCGTCGGTCATGAATTCCTCGATCCAATCGAGCTTTTTCTGGAATTCAGGATCGGTCTCGAAATCCCACGCCATGACGTCCTCCGTTGTGACCTACGCCATCATCGGTCCTGCTTGCCTGCCATGCAACCATTTCAAACGTCTGTTTGAAGGCTTACCGTGGTAACCTTGCGCCATGGAACTCTTTCCGAACCGTGAAAGCCTCGCCAAGGCTACGGCAGAGGCTCTGTCGGAAAGCCTGTCGGGGACGGGTCCCAAGAGCCTTGTTGTCACGGGCGGAAGCACGCCCGGGCCGGTCTATGATCGCCTCTCGGCCCTCGATCTCGCCTGGGCCAATACAACCGTAACGCTAAGTGACGAACGGTGGGTGGACCCAGCTTCTGCCGACAGCAACGAGCGGCTGGTCCGGGAAAGACTGCTGACCGACCGGGCGGCGGCGGCGCGGTTCCTGCCGCTCAAGGGGTCTGGGGCATCGCCCGAGGCAGACGCGCTTGAGGTGGAACCAAGCCTACGCGCCCTGACGCCTTGGTCGGCGGTGCTGTTGGGGATGGGGGAGGATGGCCATATCGCCTCGCTGTTCCCCAACGATCCGGACCTGGCCGCGCGCCTCGATCCCGGGGGCGAGCGGCTCTGCGTAGGGGTCAGTATGTCGGGCCTGCCGCCCCATGTCGCTCGTATAACCCTGACCAGCCGCGCCCTACTCGCCAGCCGCCTGGTCGTGCTGTTGATCACTGGCGAGGCCAAGCGCACCGTCATCGAGCGCGTCCTGGCCGACCAAAACTATGCGCCGCCGGTTGCCGCGATCCTCCGTCAGCACGTCGTGCCGCTAAGGTTGCTCTGGGCGGCATAGCGGACCAGCATCCAGTCCCCGATGAACGGTCGATGAACGGAAGTTTAAGCCTGCGTTCATTTTATCAGTCTTAAGTCGCGATTTCAGAAGTAGATCAAAGACCCCGAACTCTGAGATGTCTACAATAAGACCAAAATACAAACCCGCAACAAAAATCGTAAACCCGCCGCAATCCTAGAGTGAGTTGTTAAAGCATGCGTAACCTTGTCTGTCTCTCTGTCGCCGCCGCCCTAGTGGTTCCTATTCTAGCCCATGGTCAGGACTTCTCACCCGACTTCACCCCCACCGGGGACCGAATCCTCAGCGATCCCACCTATCTGCCCCTGAGGGGACAGATCTACGGCCAGACCAACTATGGGTACAGCCAGACCAACGGCCACTTGCTCGATTCCACCGCCGCTCAAACCGCCGGAACCCGCAATACCCTAAACACCTTCGGCCAGCGGCTGCAGTATGGGATCACCGACGCGCTGTCGGTCAGGGCCGGCTTGTCGTACGGATTTGGCG
>JAYVYH010000196.1:0-12314 GCA_043784385.1 Caulobacteraceae bacterium
CTGGCCGGCCTTCGCACCCTCCTGGTGGTGTTCGCCCTGCTGGTGACGACCAACGCCGCCTCGAACTTTTGCGACCAGTGGCTGACCTCGCGCCTGGCCCAGCGGGTGATCTTCGATGTGCGCCGCGCGATGTTCGCCCACTTCCAGGACGTGGCCCTGACGTTCATGGACAAGACCCACGTGGGCCGGATCATGAGTCGGCTGCAGGGCGACGTGAACGCACTGCAGGAATTCCTGGAGAGCTCCACGGGCGCGCTTGGCGATTTCACTACTCTGTTCGGCTATGCGGTAGTCCTACTGTGGATGGACTGGCGCCTGGGCGCCCTGACCTTGGCCACCATCCCAGCCCTGATCGCGGTGCGGGCTGTATGGCTGCCGTATTCCAAGGCCACCTTCCGCAGAGCGCGGGACGCCTCGTCGATCGCCAACGGCGCCCTGGCCGAGAACATCAATGGCGTGCGCACCGTGCAAGAGACCCGGCGCGAGGCGATGAATTTCGCGCTCTACGAGGAAAAGGCGCTGGAGAATTTCCACGCCCAGACCGCCTCTTCCTGGCTGGCCCAGGTGATGACGCCGACCGTCGATATCCTTACCGGCGTGGCCATGGCCTGCATCATCGTGGTGGGCGGCAACGAAGTGCTGGGCGGATCGCTCGCCGTCGGGGTGCTGGTCACCTTCATCCTGTCGGTGCAGCGGTTCTTCGAGCCGGTCCGGCTGCTGTCGATGCAATACACCGTGATGCAGCGGGCCATGGCGGCCGGATACCGGATATTCGAGGTATTGGACGTGCCGGTGACCATCGCCGACAAACCGGGCGCGATCGTGCTTAAGGATGCGCCGCCGACCGTCGAACTCGACCACGTCACCTTCGGCTACGCGCCGGGCCGGCCGATCCTGCACGATGTCAGCCTGAAGGTGGAACCCCGGCAGGTGGTGGCTCTGGTCGGTCCCACCGGTTCGGGCAAGACCAGCATCACTGCCCTGGTCCACCGGTTCTATGACACCAACGCCGGCCGGGTCCTGGTCGGCGGCCACGATGTTCGGGACGTCAGCCTGGAATCGCTGGGGCGAATGGTCGGCATGGTGCTGCAGGAGCCATTCCTGTTCTCCGGCACGATCGAGGAGAACATCCGCTACAGTACGCTGTCGGCCACCCGCGATGACGTGGTCGCCGCCGCCACGGCGGTGTCCGCCCACGACTTCATCATGCGCCTTCCCGACGGCTACGACACTCCGCTGGGCCAGCGAGGCCGTAACCTTTCGGTCGGCCAGCGTCAGCTGATCTCATTCGCCCGCGCCCTGGTCGCCAATCCAAAAATCCTGATCCTCGACGAGGCGACGGCCAATATCGACAGCTTTACCGAACAGGCGATCCAACGGGCGTTGCGGGTGCTGTTCGCCGGCCGCACCTGCCTGGTCATCGCCCATCGACTGGCCACGGTGCGCGATGCCGACCAGATAGTCGTGCTATGTGACGGTCGCATCGTCGAACAAGGCCCACACGACGCTTTGATGGCGAATGACGGGTTATATGCGCGCCTCTACGCTTCCAGCCATGGCTCCTTCGACGACGTGGCGGATGGAGCGACGCAAACGACGTGATCAACGGCTTAGGGTTAAATCTTCCTAATCGCGGGGCCGCTCGACGGCGACGCCCTGGCGCAAGCCAGGCTGGCGCATTAGATTTCCCTCAGCCGCTGAGACGCGCGGCGCGAGGGATGACTGCTTTGCAAAACCCGTTCCGCATGATGGCGGCCCTGGCCGCCATCATCGTGCTGCCCATGGCCCTGGCGGGCTGCGGCATCAACGCCATTCCGACCAAGCAGGAGGCCGCCAAGGCCGCGTGGGCCGATGTCCAGAACGACTATCAGCGCCGGGCCGACCTGATCCCCAATCTGGTGGCCACGGTCAAAGGCTACGCCGCCCAGGAACAGAACGTGCTGGTCGAGGTGACCCAGGCCCGCGCAAGCGCCACCCAGGTGAAAGTCGACGCCTCCACCCTGACCAACCCGGCCGCGTTCCAACAGTATGAGCAAGCTCAGAACAAGCTGTCGGGCGTGCTTGGCCGCCTGATGATGATCCAGGAACGCTATCCAGACCTCAAGTCCAACGAGAACTTCATGGCCCTTCAGTCGCAACTCGAGGGCACCGAGAACCGCATCGCGGTGGCCAGGCGCGACTACAACAGCGCCGTGCAGGATTATAACACCACCCTGCGGGTGTTCCCGACCTCGATCTGGGCGGCGACGATGTACAGCGCTGAAAAACCGATGGCGCTATTCTCGGCCACCACGGCGGCCCAATCCACACCAACGGTCAGTTTCGACGCCGCCACACCGGCGGCCGTCCCGGGAGCGGCGCCCGGATCACCGCCTCCCGCTCCCACCCCGGACGCCAAGTGATCCGGCTGGCGGGCCTTCTGGGCCTGCTGCTGGCGCTGCTGTGGGCGCCCGCCTTCGCGGCCGGCGCCCCACAATTCCCCGAACTGACCGGCCGGGTAGTGGACGGCGCCCACGTGCTGAGCGCCGGGGTCCAGGCGGATCTTACCGCCAAGCTGGCAAACCTCGAGCAGACCAACAGCCGCCAGCTTGTCGTCGTCACCCTGCCCAGCCTGGGGGGCTATGAGATCGAGGACTACGGCGTCCAGCTGCTGCGCCATTGGCAGATCGGCCAGAAGGGCCTGAATAACGGCGCTCTATTCATCATCGTGCCCAGCGAACACAAGGTTCGCGTCGAGGTCGGCTATGGCCTGGAAGCCACCCTGACCGACGCCATGTCCAGCATCATCCTGCAGCGTGCCGTGCTCCCGAAATTCAAGGCCGGCGATATCTCGGGCGGCGTCGTCGACGGGACCAGCGCGATCATCGAACAGCTCGGCCTCGATCCCTCCACGGCGGAGGCCAAGGCGGCTGAAGCTGCCCAGGTCCAGGCCGACGCCCCCCGCCGCCGCCATGGCAACCCGATCGCGGGCCTGATCCCTCTGATCATCATCTTCTTCGTGTTCTCCTCGATCTTCCGCGGCCGGCGTGGTGGCGGAGGCGGCCTCGGCTGGCTACTGCCGTTGATGTTCCTCGGCGGCGGGCGCGGTGGAGGCTGGGGCGGCGGTGGCGGCGGAGGCGATTGGGGCGGCGGTGGCGGTGGCGGATTCGGTGGCGGTGGAGGGTCTGGCGGAGGCGGCGGAGCCTCGGGGAGCTGGTAAGATGCTGAGCGCTATTGAAAAAACCCGTATCGAAGCCGCGGTCGCCAAGGCCGAAGACGGTACGTCCGGCGAGATCATCTGCGTGTTGGCCTCCGAGGTTTCCCACTATCCGGAGGTGGCGCTGGCCTGGGCGGCCGTGGTCTCGCTTGTCGCGCCGGCGGTGGCCGTGGCGCTGGGCGTTCACCCCCTGGCCCTCGCGGCGGGCGCCGCCGGCGTCTGGACGGCCGCCCAATCCGGCGGCGGGGCGGCGGAGGAAAAGATCGCCCTGGCGCTTGGGGTCTACGCCCTGGTCCAGACAGCGCTGTTCATCCTTACCTTCCTGGCCCTGGAAATCCCGGCGGCGCGGCGGCGGGCGACCCCGGCCATACTGAAGCGCCACAAGGTGGAACGGGCGGCTCGTCAGCAGTTCGCCGCGATCGCGGCGCGCGCGCGAGGCAGTGAGACCGGTGTTCTGATCTTCGTCGCCCTGGACGACCGGCAGGTACAAATCCTGGCCGACGGGGCTCTGCACGGCAAGGCGGACGAAGCGTCCTGGAAAGCGGCGGCGCTGGCGATCGGCTCGGCGATGAAGGCGGGTAAGGACCCCACGACCGGCATCGTCCAGGCGGTGGAGATTTGCGGCTCGGTTCTCAGGGCGCACTTCCCGTCAAACGGGCCCGGCCCACAGCAGTTTTCCAACCGGCCGGTAGAAATTTGATCTTCGGAGCCGGCGCTTTACAAAGTCAATCGTTACGTTTTGTTCCGCGATGCCATCACTTGCGCCTATGTCGCGATTTTCTGAGACAAAATGTTGATGCGTGACCGCGGCCATGGACATGCTCCCCATCGCCGACGGGTTTCACCGCCCGGAGCAAGGCCGACTCGAACAATCCGCAGGCGACGGTTACCCCGGACAATCCCCGTTGAGGCATCTCGCGCCTTTCGCCCGATTTTAGCATGCGAATGACATCGCAGGCCGAAAGGCCCCGCAAGCGGGTCGTTAGACCAAGCACGAGCCGGCTGCCTTCCGGCCGGGACGCAAACCCCCTAATGAAACGCGCCATAAGCCATAAGGAGGAACTGTGTTGTCCAAAGCCAACGGCCGTAAATCGATCTTCATCACCGGCGCTGCATCCGGCATGGGCCGGGAAACCGCCACGCTGTTCGCCAATCAGGGCTGGTTTGTCGGCGCCTATGACGTTCAGGCCGACCTACTGACGAGCCTGAAGAGCGAGATCGGCGGCGATAGTGGCCTGTTCGAAACCTTGGATGTGACAGATCGCGACGCTTATCGCACCGCTATCGACGGTTTCGCCCTGGCTACCGGCGGCAAGATGGACGTGCTGTTCAACAACGCCGGCATCGGGCGCGGAGGCCCCTATGCCGATATGGCTTGGGAGGACGTGTTGGCGGTGGTCAACGTCAATCTGGTGGCAGTGCTGAGCGGAATTCATCTGGCCCTGCCGCTTTTGAAAGCGACGCGGGGGTCGCTGTGTTTCTCGACCTCCTCGTCCTCCGCCACCTTCGGCATGGCCGGCATCGCGGTCTATTCGGCCACCAAACACGCGGTGAAGGGGTTCACCGAAGCTCTGTCGGTAGAGATGAAGGCCCATGGCGTGCGGGTAGCCGACACCCTGCCTGGCCTCATCGACACACCCCTGTTGCCGGACACGGCCAAGGCCAGCGCACCCAAGGAGGGTATGTGGCGTCTGGTGCCCGCCGTCGCCGTGGCCGAGGCGGTGTGGGCCGCCTATCACACCGACAAGATCCACTGGTATGTGCCGCCGGAACTCCACGACTTCGACACTCAGGCCACCGCCGCGCCCGAAACGGTCCGCGACGCGATGGCGGCCAGCGGCGGGGTGCTGAACCTTTCCGATTGACGGCGGCAAGGAACGCCAAACTATAGGCGCGCGCCCACTTGGCCGACAGACGTCTCGGGGTGCAAGGATCGTTAGGGAGTGCTCATGCCGGAATTGATCGAACGCCTTCACAAGGCCGCCGCCGTCGGGATGACCGGCAGTGTGTGGGCCCAGGAGAAGCCGGACGCGGTGGCGATCCACGACCCCTACGGCACGCGTAGCTTCTTCGAGGTCAACGCCAACGCCAACCGCATCGTGCGGCTGTTGCGCACCCATGGCCTGAAACCGGGGGACTCGGTCGCTCTGATGTGCGGCAACCGGGCGGAATTCGTGGAGGTGCTGAATGCCACCCTGCGCGGCGGCTATCGGTTCACGCCGGTGAACTGGCATCTGACCGCCGACGAGGTCGAATACATCATCAACGATTGTGAGGCGAAGGCGCTGATCACCGAACCACGCTATCCGGCCGCCTTGAGCGCCCAGGCGCCCGGGGTGCGTTTGAAAGTGGCCATCGGCGAGGCCGCCGAGGGTTTCTTGCCCTATGCCGAAACCCTGGCCGGTTTGGATGGATCGGACATCGAAGATCCGATCTTGGGTGGAGCGATGCTCTACACCTCAGGCACCACGGGCCGCCCCAAAGGAGTCTATCGCCGTAACAACGTCCTGCTGGTGTTGCCGACTCCGGGTGAGCCCGATGACGTATCGCTCTGCGCCGGGCCTGCCTATCACGCCGCGCCCCTGGCCTTTGACGTCAGATCGGCGATGAACCAAGGCAATCCACTGGTGTTCCTTGATCGCTGGAATTCCGAAGGGGTGCTGGCTGCCATTGATCGCCATCGGGTGACCCGCGCCCACCTGGTGCCGATCATGTTCCAGCGCCTGCTAGCCCTGCCAGATGAGGTCAAGGCTCGGTACGACATCTCCAGCCTGCGCTACGTGATCCACGGCGCGGCGCCGTGCCCTCCGGAAGTGAAGAAAGCGATGATCGACTGGATCGGCCCGATCATCCACGAATACTATGCGGGATCGGAGGGCGGGGCCGGCTTCCTGATCGACTCTCACGAATGGCTGGCCAAACCCGGGACGGTCGGTCGCCTGCCGGCGCCCGATGCGGTGAAACTGATCGATGAAGAAGGCGGCGAAGTCACCGAGCGCAACAAATCCGGGACGATCTATTTCAAGGTCTCGCCCGTGGCGCCGTTCGAATATTTCAACGATCCGAAAAAAACTGCCGCGGCCCATCGGGATGGCCATTTCACTCTAGGCGACGTCGGCTATCTGGACAACGATGACTATCTGTTCCTGACCGGCCGCACCGCCGAGTGCATCATCTCCGGCGGCGTGAACATCTATCCTCAGGAGATCGATAACGAGATTATCAAGCATCCGGCGGTAGAAGACAGTTGCGCGATCGGCGTGCCAGACGAGGATTGGGGCGAGGCGGTCAAGGTGGTGGTGACCCTGCACCCTGGCCAGGAGCCGAGCGACAGCCTGGGCGCGGATATCCTGGCCTTCGCCCGCGGCCGGCTCGCCAGTTTCAAGGTTCCCAAGACCATCGAGTTCGCCCCTGAACTGCCCCGCAGCCCGGCCGGCAAGATTCAACGCGGCAAGGTTCGCGCGCCCTATTGGGCCGGGCGGGCGCGGCAGATTTAGCGCGCCTCGACGCTCAGACGATGATCCGCAGCAGGTCGTTTCCCGAAACGACGAGCCGTTGGGCCTTGCCGTTCAGTATCGCCTCGAAGCGCAGGCGCTCCACGCCGCCGACGTCCTTTTCGGCGCTCCACCAGCCGCCGCGATCGATGATCGGGCCGACGCCGTCGACGACCAGTACATCGCCTCGCGCCAGTACGCTGGCCCCCCCCACCCAAGGATCGCGGTTGCGATAGTCGCCGGCCAAAGGGCGCAGGCGTTCGGCGGGCGTCGGCGTCGGCCTGGGCGCATCGCGCCCGAACAGTGTGTTCCCCCACCAGAAGGCGGCGGCCTTGCCATTCTCCATAACCGCGTCCAAGCCATAGCGCGCGAACCGGGGATGATCCGTCACCAGCCGGCCGGGGCCTTGCGGTACCGCGCGAGCCTCCGCGCCGAAACCAGACAGGCTGACCCGGTCGGCGCGGGCCGAAATGGTAAAGGCCTCTCGATCGGGGCCGACGAAGGTTCCAAGAAACGGCCCCGGGTCCTTGAACCGCAGAGACGCCAGGGGATCGGGCGCGGACGGCAGTGGCTTGTCAGCTCGGACGGCCCGCATCAGGCGCACGGCGAAGGCGGTGGTCAGACGTGGGCGATAGTCCTCATTGTGGGCGTTGACGCTGGCGAAACACGCCACCCCGGCTGCCGGGTCGGCATGGAAGGATGAGGAGAAGGCCATCATCCCGCCGGTATGGTGCAGGCAGGGGCTCCCATCGATTGGCTGGACCGCCACGCCGCAGGCGTACTGGGCGCCGGGACCAAATTCGTCGGTGGCGATCACCGGCATGGCGAAACGCTTGGCCATGGCGTCGGAGAGCACCGGAGCGCCCTCACCCCTACCGGTCCGCAAAAGGGCGCGCAGATAGACCGCCATCTGGTCGGCCGTGCCACCCAGGGAACCGGCGGGATTGTCCTCCTCGTCCCACGACGCATCCTCCATCCGGGCGCCTGGTAGCGCCGCCGCCGAGGTACGGTCCCAAGGCCAGTAACCGGTGGCGAAGCGCGCGCGGCCAGACTGGGAAATGGTTCCGGCCATGTCGGCTAGGCCCAGCTTGTCCCGGACCAGGCGCTTGACCGCCGCCTGATGGGTCTCGCCGGTGACCCGCTCGATAAGCTTGCCCAACAGGCCGTAGCCGGTGTTGCTGTAGGAAAAATGCGAGCCAGGTTTGAAGCCGCACCATAGCCGGCCATCGGGTGTGCGTGGAAAGAACGGCGCATCCTCGGGCAGGCCTGATGTGTGGCTCAGCAACTGCGCCACGGTGATCGGCTCGGCGGGCAGAGCCGCATCGGGTAGGTAGCGCGCCAATGGCGCATCAAGGTCGATATGACCTTGGTCAGAAAGCGCCAGCACCGTCAGGGCAATGAACGACTTGCTGATCGAGCCGATCTGAAAATACTGCCCCCCATGAACGGTTGCACCGCCGTTCAAAGCTAAAACCGCGGTGAAGCCATCGGAATCGGTTACCGCCAGGGTCATCCCCGGAAGGCCGTAGGTCGTCAGTTCGAGCGACGCATAGTCTCGCAACGCGGCAAGCGCCGGATCGTAGTTTCGCCCGGAGGCCCCGGGGGCACTTATGACGAAAGACTGGACTGGGGAGACGGGCGGCTTGAGGGGCCGAGCGTCCGGAGGCGCGGAGTCCGCGACCGCGGCGTCCGTCAAGGCGACGCCGGCGATAGCCGTCGCCGCGCCGATCCAGCCGCGCCTTGTGATTTGCATGCCCCGCTCCCTAGATTACCGCGCTAGTTAAGCATCCACCGGCGCACGTGAACAGGCCTAGCGTCTAGCCGAGGCCGACGACCGCCTTGGCGACCACTTCGGGCTTTTCCAGAATCACCATGTGCCCCGCCTCGGGCACGCTGATCAGTCGCGAGCCGCCTATGGCCGCCTCGAAGGCCGGGCCATAGACGGGAGGAATCATCCGGTCGCTCGCGCCCCAGACGATCACCGTCCTGGCCTGGATGCGATAGAGCCGCTGGGCAAGGCCGCGTTCGGGAATCGGGAACAGCAACTTTCCAGCCATGCCCAGCTGACGGGCGTTGCGCACCAGATAGTTCTGCAGGAACTTTGGATCATCCATGTCGAGGCCAGATGTCATCAGCTTGGAGCCGGCCTCTGGGTCATGGAACAGATAGGTCGGCATCTCGTAGGGCATCAGGATAAACATGTCCGGGATCGGATGTTCCTCGAGCCAGAGACCGGCCGGCGCGATCAGCGCCAGCCTTGAGACGTCGTTGGGCGCGATGGCGGCCATCTCCGCGGCGATCATTCCGCCCATCGAGTGGCCAACCAGCACCGGATCGACCAGACCGAAGGCCTTGACCAGATCCCAGCCCAGCAGGGTGTAGTCGAGCATGTCGCGAAGCTCAGGGCAGTCCTCCGTCTCGCCATAGCCGGGCAGATAGGGGGCGAACACGTGGTGGGTCTTGGAGAGAGCGGCGAGCAACGGGTCTTCCGGCGTCATGCCGCCCGCGCCGTGCAGAAAGACCAGCGACTCGCCTGAGCCCCCTTCAAGATAGCGAACGTCGGCGTGCCGCGTCGGGGCGGTTTTCAAGGTCATCATGGCTTGCGATCTCAGACCGGTTCGGCGACACGGGCGGGGCTGTAGGGCTGTGGCAGGGTTCCCGCCGTGGCGCGGTTGGGTAGCGGTTTGCACCAGAAACGACCGTCTCCCTCACATTCCGGCAGAATGCCGCGCAGCTTGGGCATGACCTTCTCGGCAAACAACTTCGAGGAATACATGCACTTGTCGGCTGGCATGTTCCCTACGTGCATCAAGCAAAAGATGTTGCCGACGTTGAGGCCCTTGATCAGGTCTTCCATGCGGTGACGGACGGTCTCCGGCGAGCCGGCGATGACATGGCCGCCTTCCACCAGATCCTTCCATGTCAGTTGAGCATAGCCGCCGCGCGGCGGCGCGTATTGCGACAGAGCGCCGGTCTGGATGGTCTTGATGGTGCGATAGCCCGGGGCGTCGGCGAAGCCTGGATAGACGTGCAGGCAGCGGTTGTAAAAATAGAGCACATGCTCGGAATAAAGCCGCTCGGCCTCTTCGTCGGTTTCCGCGACGCAGATGGTCTGGGCGAAGCCTGCTCGGTAAGGCGAGGTGTCGGGCGCGTTGCGCTCAGCCACCCGGTCCCAGTAGCCCTGCATCAGCACCTTGGCCCGCAGGTAGCCCGAGAAACTCAGGTAGGAATAGGAATAGGTATTGTCGATGCAGAAGTCATAGGTCTCCACCGAACCGCCGCCGGGTATATGGATCGGAGGGTGGGGCTGCTGGATCGGCCGAGGCCAGATATTGACGTGTCGCAGCTTGTTATAGCGGCCGTTGAAGGCGAACGGGTCGCGCTCGGTCCAGGCCCGGATGATAAGCTCGTGGGCCTCGGCGTATTTCTCGCGGGTCAGGGCCGGGATCTGGCCATAGCAGTAGTTGGTGTCCATCGAGGTGCCGACTGGAAAGCCCGCCACCAGCCGCCCACCCGAGATGCAGTCGAGCATGGCGAATTCCTCGGCCACCCGCACCGGCGGATTATAGAGGGCGATGGAGTTACCGAGCACCACGATGGCGGCGTTCTGGGTGCGCCGCGCAAGGCCCGCGGCGATAATATTGGGCGATGGCATGATGCCGTAGCCGTTCTGGTGATGCTCGTTCACCCCGACGCCGTCGAACCCCAGGGTATCGGCGTATTCCAGCAGATCCATGTAGGTATTGTAGACCTCGTGGCTCTTGTCGGGATCGAACAGGCGCTGGTCGATATCCACCCAGACCGACCGGTTTTTCTCCCGGAAATCATCCGGCAGATAGGGCCATGGCATCAGGTTGAACCAGGTGAACTTCATCGCGCGCTCCTCTTTGAACCAGCCGGACCCGCTTTGCCGCGGGTTCATTATCAGCGTTCATATCGCACGAACCCTAAGGCAGGATCACGGGGCGATGCAATCGCGTTTGGCCCAGCCGGTGTGACAACGGTGCTTCGAGCCGTCCGGTTTTCGGTCTAGGTTGGGTGCAAAGTTCACTAAGGAATCGCGCCGCCATGCCCACCGCCATCGAATTCGACGCCATCGTCTATGGCGCCACCGGCTACACCGGCCGCCTGGTGGCCGAATACCTGCTACAGACCTATGGCGTGGGCGGCGCGGTGAAATGGGCCATGGCCGGACGTAGCGCCGACAAACTGGCGGAGGTGCGCGATCTGGTCGGTGCGCCGGCCGCCCTTCCACTGATCGTCGCCGACGCTCACGACACCGCGGCGCTGGAGGCCATGGCTCGCCGCGCCAAGGTGGTGATCACCACCGCCGGACCCTACCAGCTCTACGGCTCGGATCTGGTGGCGGCCTGCGCCAAGGTCGGATGCGACTATGTGGATCTGACCGGGGAGTCCAACTGGATCGCGGCGATGATGGCCGCTCACGAGCAGATGGCGAAGGCGTCCGGCGCGCGGCTGGTGTTCTCTTGCGGCTTCGATTCCATCCCTTTCGACATGGGCGTCTGGTTCGTGCAGCGAGAGGCCGCCGCGCGGCTCGGCGCGCCCACCCCCAGAGTGCGTGGCCGGGTACGCAACATGCTGGGCGGATTGTCGGGAGGCACCATGGCCAGCGGCATGGCCACCATGGCGGCCGTGCAGAAAGACCCCAGCGTCGGCGCCCTGCTGGCCAATCCGTTCGCCTTGACGCCTGGATTCAGTGGCCCGGCGCAACCCGACGGTGACAAAACCTACGAAGACATGGTCACCGGCTCATGGGTGGCGAACTTCATGATGGCCGGCATCAACACCAAGGCGGTGCATCGCACCAACTTCCTGCTCGGCCATCCCTGGGGAACCGACTTCCAGTATGACGAGATGCTGATGATCTCCGGGCCTCCCCAAGAGGGCGCGCGGCCGGCGGCGGGCTTCGACTTTGGCGGGGCCAACCCGCCCAAGCCCGGCGAAGGGCCCACCAAGGCCGAGCGGGAGGCTGGTTTCTATGACATCCTATTCATCGCCGAGGCCGCCGACGGACGCACGGTTCGGGCGGCTGTAAAGGGCGACATGGATCCGGGCTATGGCTCCACGTCCAAGATTCTGGCCGAGGCCGGCCTGGCTATGGCCCTTGACGTCAACCGCGCATCGACGCCTGGCGGTTGCTGGACGGCGGCTGCCGCGATGGGACCGGCGCTACTTGAGCGGCTGCAGGCCAAAGCGGGCCTGACTTTCGCGGTGGAGGCTTGATCGAGGACGCGGCAGTCATGAAACGGTGGCAAAATCGCGTTTGCGGCGGCCTGCCGCGGGATGCTGGGGGCCAAGGCGCGCCTTCGCGATGACATCGACTCGGTTCTCGGCGAGACGCCACGCCTGCTTGGCACACATCACCACATGGCGCATGCCGCCAGTTGCTTCTATCCCTCGCCGTTCGAAGAAGCGGCGATACTGACCATCGACGGCGTGGGCGAATGGGCCACCTGCACCCTGGGATTCGGCAACGGCTCGCACATGGAGCTCTTGAGGGAGATCCGTTACCCGCATTCCCTGGGCCTGCTCTACAGCGCATTTACCTATTACTGCGGGTTCAAGGTGAATTCCGGAGAATACAAGTTGATGGGGCTCGCGCC